>DATFVA010000477.1:0-9741 GCA_035260565.1 Ignavibacteriaceae bacterium
ATGATATCATGGCATACATACTTGTGGTAATGGAATCCTCTAAGCATTACAAAACACTATTAAATAAAGTCGACCACATCCCCGAAATCCTCGAATGCCATTCTGTGCTTGGTGAGGGCTCGCATCTTCTGAAAGCGGTTACAAAGAACACGGGTTCTCTTGAGAGGCTTCTGGGTGAGATTCAGTCGTGGCCCGGCGTTACTGCCACAAAGACCACATTTGTGTTATCAACGATAAAAGAAACAACTGTTTTAGATATCAAATAAAAATATTATAAAGGAGCATTATGGCAAAAACAAATTCCCCTGTTGACAACGTACTGAAGTACATAAAGGACAAAAAGATCTCGTTTGTGGATCTGAAGTTTATGGATTTTCCCGGTCAGTGGCAGCATTTTACAGTGCCTTCGTCTCAGCTTGACAGCGGTTCATTTGACGACGGGTTTGGATTTGATGGTTCATCAATAAGGGGATGGAAAGCGATAAATGAATCGGATATGCTTATTATTCCTGATCCCAACACAATGTTTCTTGATCCTTTTATTGAAGCTCCGACAATAAGTCTTATCTGCGATGTTTATGAACCCGCAACAAAAGAAAAATATTCACGCTGTCCCCGCAACATAGCGCAGAAGGCTACTGCTTATCTGAACTCAACCGGCATAGCAGATACAGTTTATTTCGGACCCGAAGCCGAGTTTTTTGTTTTTGATGATGTGAAATTCGACTCGCAGCCTAACGGCAGCTTTTATATGGTCGACTCTGTTGAAGGCAGATGGAACAGCGGAAGGGAGGAGAACCCAAACCTCGGTTATAAACCCAGGTATAAAGAAGGTTATTTTCCTGTTCCTCCCACTGATGCTTTGATGGATTTAAGAAATGAAATGGTCTTAAATTTAATTAATTGCGGGGTAGATGTAGAAGCTCAGCACCACGAAGTAGCCAGCGGGGGACAATGTGAAATAGATCTGCGTTTTCAGCCTCTTGTAAAGGCTGCTGATCAGCTTTTAATGTTTAAGTATATTGTTAAGAATACCGCAAGGATGAATAACAGAACAGTAACATATATGCCTAAACCGATATTCGGCGATAACGGAAGCGGAATGCACGTTCATACAAGCCTCTGGAAAAAAGGGAAACCCTTGTTTGCAGGTACAGGTTATGCCGGCTTGAGTGAAATGGGACTCTATTTTATAGGAGGGCTCCTTAAGCACGCTGCTTCACTGCTTGCTTTTACAAACCCGACAACTAATTCTTATAAAAGATTGGTTCCCGGATTTGAGGCACCCGTTAACCTGGCCTATTCACAAAGAAACAGAAGTGCATCTATCAGGATACCTATGTATTCATCAAGTCCCAAAGCTAAAAGAGTAGAGTTCCGCTGTCCCGATCCTTCCTGCAACCCGTACCTTGCTTTTTCTGCGATGCTGATGGCAGGTCTGGATGGAATAATTAACAGGATTGATCCTGGTGAGCCTCTTGATAAGGATATTTACGATATGCCGCCGGAAGAACTTGCAAACGTACCATCAACGCCGGGAAGTCTGAACGAGGCTTTAAAATCTCTTGCAGCCGATCATGAATATTTATTGAAGGGCGACGTATTCACCGAAGATGTAATTGAAACCTGGATAAAGTATAAGATAGATAAAGAAATTAAACCTATGGCGCTGCAGCCTCACCCATATGAGTTTGCTTTGTATTATGATGTTTAATGGACCAAGCTTCTAAGCATAGTGCATAGGGCACTGAGTAAGGAACAGCGGCAGAGCAGAAATGCTGAGCCGCTGTTTTTTTATTTTAAAACTCTTTGAGGATTTCCTGGGTGCGCTTTGAACGGGGAAAGCGGCTTTTAATGCCGGCGTTTGATATGATTGATGTTCCCAGCAGCAGTTCATTATACTTTATAATGTACTGCCCGTAGCTGCCGGTGTCTTTTTTTATTGTACCCCCTTCCAGGTAAACCTTAAGTTCGTCCTGGTTTTCTAATTGGTAAATACTTTTAGTGATTGAATTACCTAACACCTGTGCGGCGTTCGTATGCAGAACTATCTCGTTATTCCTGTCAGTTGTTCCAAATTTAATACCTATTCTTTCGAACATACCGGGGTTATAATCGTGCCAGTTTTCAGCAAGAAAGAATATATCATTATTTCTGAAATAATACCGGTAGCGGCTGAATACTTCTTTTTTGATCCCGAAAACTGATGAGAGTTTCTCCAGTTTTGCGGCCAGTTCCTTCGATCCCGGTCCCAGAAACCTTATATCCTTTTTCCTAATCTGAACCTGTTCAGGCGGCTCTGTCTCATCTGTCTTCCTTAGCTTTATCAAAAAGAAACCTTCCGAACCGCTTACCCATGGCAGAATCCTTTTTGCTCTTTTTAATTCCGGGTTGAGATTGCTGTCTTTGTAAGATGTTATCCCGTTCTCAGCCTCAAAAGGGAGTTCAATATCCATTACTTCTACCGGATATTTCCTGAGGACAGTATCAAGTACCATTTCGTTTTCTTCAACGGTAAGTGTGCAGGTTGAATAGACTATTTCTCCTCCCCGTCTTGCCATCTTTACAGCCGCTATTAATAGTTTAAGCTGCAGTTCCCCTAACCTTTCTGCTCTTTCGATTGACCACCAGTCGCTCACCTCTCCTTTTTTTTGAATTATTCCCAGTCCGCTGCAGGGAGCGTCTACGAGGATTTTATCGAAGTAGCCGGCATAGATTTTACTCAGCAGTTCTCCTTTGGAATGGATTACCCCGGCATTTACAAGGTTCATTCTTTCGATATTGAATACAAGCATTCTGACCCTGTCATTCTGAATTTCATTTGAAATCAGGGTTCCGCGGTTATTCATGAGCTCGCCAAGTTCAGTCGTTTTAGAGCCCGGAGCAGCACAGAGATCAAGTACAACTTCCTCTTCAGATGGATCCAGTACCAGAGGGGGAAGCATTGAAGAGAGACTCTGAATATAATACCATCCTGAAATATGCTCTATTGTTTTACCAAGCAAAGAACCCGGATCATCTTTTATTTTTAACGCATTTGGTATCTCTTTAATTTTTTCTGCGGAGATAGCGTAATTAGAATTAAGAATAGTTTTTACTTGATCAATTGATGTTTTCAGAGGATTAACCCTTATGAACTTTTCAGGCTCACCAGCTACATATTCATCATATCTCTGAGCTGCGGCTTCGCCAAACAGTGTACTTAAATAATTAAAAATATTTTCACTCAGATTCATTTATAGTCTTTTAAGGTTTAATATTCTGAAAACTTCATTTACTGCAGAATTAACATCCTTACTCTCCGGGAACAACTTCCTGTAATCCCTCTCTATCTGTTTTAATTTCTGATCGAGATATTTTTCATATTCCCTTACGACTAAGTCAATATTTTTATCATCCACGGGGATATTTATGTCCCGGCCTTTATTTCTGCCGGCATAAACAAGGTATTTAGCCTTTGTAATAGTATCTGTGTGACAGAATGATTCTCCCCTGGTTGTAATTACCTCATAAGTTCCAAAAAATTCATTCCCGATAACGAGAGTTTCTGAAGGTAATGTGAAGCTGCTGAGGTCACACGGGAATAAAAAATCTTCAGGGAATTTTTTTATTCCTTCTTCTGTAATCTGCTTAATCTTTAAAGATATGAATTCCCTGGAATTCAAAATCAGGCTTGCTGTTTCAGGAAATTTTTTATGAGTTCGCCGAGTTCTGTTTTATTGTTGTAGGATTTTATGTATAATAACTCTGAATCGCATCCTGTTATCATTGCAGAAATCTTTTCCACATCCGCATCATACAAAGCCAGTACAGGAATTTCCCTCACATATAATGCATAAGAAATTTCAAACCCTACTCCAAGACTTGGACCTGAAATTTCAGCTATCATCAAACTACTTTTTTCAATCCATTTGATATCACGCTGAAATACCTGCTTTTCATTTAGGGGAAAAGCAGCTTTGAATTCAGGGTTCAGTTCAGATAGAGCGGAATGACCGTTTTTTTTAACGATTTCAATAATATCCTGGTAACTCTCTCCGAAGGAGGAATCCCCCCTGATAGCGCCTGCGCAGTAAACTATCATTTGTTTAAAAACTTTTTGTAATATTCTTCGTATTGCGGAATTACTATTGACTTATCAAACATCGTAACCGCTCTCTCTCTTGCATTGGAAGAAAACAATTTATATTTCCTTTCATTAGTTAGTAAATCAATAGTATACTTTGCCATTCTGTCGATATCACCGATCTCTGCAATGTAGCCCGTTTCATTGTGCCTTACAAGTTCCGGCAGTCCGCCGACGCTTGAACTGATAACAGGCAATCCGCAGGCCATAGCCTCAAGCGCTGCAAGGCCGAAACTTTCCGACTGGGATGGAATCAGAAAGATATCGGATGCATTTAATATTTCAACAATACCGTCCTGTTTACCAAGGAACCTGACATTTTCGCAGATGCCCAGCTGACGGCATAGTCTTTCACATTCAGACCGTTCGGGTCCATCTCCTACAAGGACAAGCTTTGCAGGTAATTCTTCAAGTACTTTTGCGAAAATCTTCAGAGTGTCCGGCACCCGTTTTACCTGCCTGAAATTTGACGTATGGACCAGCACTTTTTCCTTGTTCGGTGCAATATGGTTCCTGTAAGAACATCCGTTCATCGGTTTGTATAGTTCGGTATCTACAAAATTAGGAATTACTTCTATTGACTTTTCAATATCGTAATTCGTTAAGGTTTTTTCTTTTAAGAACCTTGAGACTGCTGTAACTCCATCGCTTTCTTCTATACTGAATTTTACAAGCGGAAGAAAAGATGGTTCTAACCCGACAAGTGTAATATCGGTACCATGCAGCGTAGTTACAATTTTCAGGTCAAGCTTATCCTTTAACATCTGCTTTGCAAGATAGGCGCTGCTTGCATGGGGAATGGCATAATGAACATGCAGAAGATCAAGCTGCTCATACTGTGCAACCTCAACCATCTTGCTTGCAAGAGCGAGACTGTAAAGCGGGAATTCAAATAATGGATAGCTGCTCATTTCCACTTCGTGAAAAACAACATTCTCTACAAATTGTGTCAGCCTGAAGGGCAGAGCATAGCTGATGAAGTGGACTTTATGCCCTCGCATAGCCAGTTCTTTTCCAAGTTCTGTAGCAATTACCCCGCTTCCCCCATAGGTTGGATAACAGGTAATTCCGATTTTCATTCGTTAACAGTTTCTGTAAGTTGATGTATTATATAGATTTTCATCTCATTTTATCCGGTAAATATATAACAAATTTAAAGAAGATTGAATTCCATAATTTTTGGTTCAGGCGGAAATATCGATAACGTGAGTGAACTAACATCGATGCAGAATCCGGCGGAAATAATAAATTAAGAATAGAGAATTTAAACTTTCTCAAGTGAATAAAATTAGGGAATTTAGAGATATAATTTTTTTGGAATATTTTTAATTATGAAATTACTGTTAATCGGGCAATCGGTAGAAGATCATATATATTATAAGGACAGCTTTGAAGTTAAGCCCGGAGGCATTTATTATTCTGCAGCCGCTCTGCATAGTATTAAAGAGCCGGAAGATGAGATTTACCTTTGTACTTCGTATAAAAAGAATGATCGCCTTTTCAAGGATTTATACGAAGATATAAATCCCGGCTTTCTTAATTATTCGGATGTTATACCTGAGGTAAGACTGAACATATATGATGACAGGGAACGCGAAGAAATTTATAAAAATATTACCGGCCGGCTGGAAATCAATGTTGAAAATCCTGAGATGTTCGATGGTATTCTGATAAATATGATAACCGGTTATGATATTACCCTTGAGCAGCTTGAAGGAATAAGAAAAAACTATTCCGGACCGGTCTATTTTGATGTGCATACATTTTCACGGGGACTTGATAAAGATATGAAGAGGGAGTTCAGATTAATTCCTGAATTTGACAGATGGCTTCGATACATTGATATTCTGCAAGTGAATACCAAAGAATTATTTACAGTGTCCGGTTTGCAGGATAAGAATGAGATCATAAAGTATGTTCTGAATACCAATGTAAAATATCTTCTGGAAACAAAAGGAGAAAAAGGAGCTGTGTGCTGCAGCATTAATAATGGCGAAATTATAGCTGATAAAATGAGCGCGCTCAAAGTAAAAGTTAAAAACCAGGTAGGATTAGGCGACGTTTTTGGGGCAGTCTTTTTTTATAGTTATATTAAAAACGGCTCGGTAAAAACGGCCTTAAAATGTGCATCAGCTGCTTCAGGATATGCAGCCACGTATAATAAAATTGAAGATTTCAGGAAATTAAAGAACGATGTTTTCTAACGAAATAATAAAGAAACGAATACTTCTCTTCGGTGCAAACGGCATGCTTGGTCAGCGGCTTGTTGAATTCTATAGCAAGCAGCAGAGTATTCAGCTGCTATCCTGTTCAGCAGAGAACGAACCCGTATTTGAAGGCCAGGATTATAAACAGATCGATATTACAAAAAGAGAAGTGGTTAAGGATTTAGTATATGATTTTTATCCTGACGTAATAATAAATGCCGCTGCTTTTACTAATGTTGATCTAAGTGAAACTGAACGCGAACAGGCCTGGAAAACAAATGTTAAAGCGGTAGAATATATTGCAGAGGTTTCAAGGGTGATCGACTCGCATATTATTCATATTTCAACCGATTATATCTTTAATGGTAAGAAAGGACCTTATTCCGAAAAGGATAAACCGGGCCCGCTTGGGTATTATGCTAGAACAAAACTTGCAAGCGAAAATGTCCTGAGGATCAGCGGAACTTATTATACGATTTTAAGAACTAATGTCCTCTATGGTATTGCCCATAACAGCCGCCCTGATTTCGTACGCTGGGTGGTTAACTCCGTAAGATCCGGCAAACGGATAAAGATCGTAACTGACCAGGTAAATAATCCCACTTTTATTGATGACCTCATTCAGGCAATCAGTAAAGTGATAGAATATAAAAAATACGGCATCTATAATATCGGCGGAAAGGAGTTCCTGAGCCGCTTCGATTTTACGATGAAGATTGCAGATTTCTTTGATCTTGATAAAAGCCTGATCGCTCCTATTACAACTCCTGAGCTTAATCAGCCTGCTCCAAGACCATTAAAGTCAGGACTTATAATTCTTAAAGCACAAACTGAAATTGGCTACAAGCCTCATTCAATTGATGAATCTCTCGCCAAAATGAAAAAAGAACTCTCCTTATGAAAAAGTCAATCCTCCTGCCCGCTGTAATATTCCTTTTCTTAAACAGCTCATTCTTTCCCCAGGAGAAATTCCCGCACTGGGCCGAAGGAATTGTATGGTACCAGATATTTCCTGAACGTTTTGCGGATGGTGATACAGCAAATGAACCGGAAGCCACGAAGGTATTTATAAACAGCAGGTCTGTACCTGAGGACTGGGAAATCACTCCCTGGACGAGCAGCTGGTTTGATGCTGATACAGGGAAAGGCGAAGATTCAGAACACCGGTTCGGAAGGCGTATTTATGAACGCAGGTACGGCGGGGATGTAAAGGGAATAATTGATCACCTTGATTATCTGAAAGACCTTGGTGTTAAAGGTATATATCTCAATCCCGTTTTTGAAGCCGTCTCGATGCATAAATACGACGGATCAACTTATCATCATATTGATGTGAACTTCGGTCCCGATCCCAAAGGCGACAGGAAAACTATAGCCTCTGAAATACCCGATGATCCGCGTACCTGGAAATGGACTGAAGCTGATAAACTCTTTATCAAATTAATTTCAGAAGTGCATAAAAGAGGAATGAGGATAATCATCGACGGCGTTTTCAACCATACGGGAATTCAATTCTGGGCCTTCCAGGATATTATTAAGAACGGTAAGAACTCAAATTATAAGGACTGGTACCAGGTAAAATCTTACGATGATCCTTCAACACCGGAGAATGAGTTTGATTACCAGGGCTGGGCGAATGTAAAATCGCTCCCGCAATTCAACAGGAATGATAGTGATCTTGCAGCCGGACCCAAACAATACATTTTTCACTCAACAGCAAGGTGGATGGACCCCAATGCCGATGGGGATCCGTCGGACGGAATTGACGGCTGGAGATTGGATGTGGCAAAAGATGTTCCGCTCGGCTTCTGGAAAGACTGGAATAAGCTGGTTAAATCGATAAACCCTGAAGCTATAACGATCGGCGAATTGTGGCAGCTTTCACCTGATTTCATTTCAGAGCACGGTGCCTTCGATGCCCTTATGAATTATAATTTTGCATTTGCTGCTGACAGTTTTTTTATTGCAGAAAAAACAAAAATACCCGCTTCTGATTTCATCAATCAATTAAAACAGATCGATAAAAATTACCCTGAGAAAAATCTATATCTTCTGCAGAACCTGATGGACAGCCACGATACTGAAAGACTCTCTTCGATGATTAAAAATCCCGACAGGGGATACGACAGGGATGCGAATGAAAGAAATCCTGATTATAATCCCGGCAGACCTTCCCCGGAAGACTATCAAAAGCAAAAAATGATTGCTGCGTTTCAGATGACATACCGCGGCGCTCCTATGATTTATTACGGTGATGAAGCCGGTATGTGGGGAGCAGATGATCCGCACGACAGGAAGCCGATGATATGGGCTGACCTTAAGTATGACAATGAAATTATAACCCCTGCATCAGGATTTAAGACAGGATTCGGCACGTACAAAGTTGAAGTTGACACAGATCTTCTGAACTTCTATAAAAAGATTATTACAATCCACAACTCAAGTGAAGCTCTTAGAAAAGGAGACCTGCAGTTTCTCTATTCGAATGATAAAAAGGCTTCATTTGCCTTCAGCAGAAAATCCGGCGATGAATTATTCATTATTGCATTTAATACGGGAAGTGATGCTGATGAGTTTGATGTCCCGCTTGATTCTTCGAAAGCTTCTTTTACAGAACTTTTATCAGGCGAAGAAGGATCAGCATCGGCAGACTCATCACAAAATGCAAAACTACATATAAAAATCTCTCCCAACTCATATCTTATCTACAAAATCTATCCCTAGTCATCGGGGAAAACAGGAGATTAACACCGGGTTTTTCAACCCGGTGGGCACTAAGCGAAAAAAATGATAGAAACTGATTTAACAGTTTATCCTGTTTTTATATATTTGTATAATCATTATTATATATGGGGACACTATGTCACTTCATTCATACACAAAAATCTGGCTTCATCTGATCTGGGAAACTCACTATAGAGAAAAGCTTCTTTTTAATGAAAATGCCGGGGCTGTTTCTGAATTTCTTTATAGGTACTCGAAAGAAAATAAAATCTATATGAAAATCAATTATGTAAATCCAGAGCACATTCATGCAGTCATTGATCTGCCGGTCAGTTTTGCCGTGCAAGACTGCTTAAAGCTATATAAGGGAGCCTCTTCTCATTATATAAATGAAAAACGTCTTATAAATGGACATTTCAGCTGGGGCAGAGGATATAGTGCATTCTCTGTATCAGAATCACAACTGGAAAGAGTAGTACAGTATGTTAAAAATCAGGAAGAGCATCACAGGGTAAAAACATTTGCAGAGGAATATGAAGAGTTCCTTAAAAAATACAATATTGTGGTAAACCGTTAAAACGGTTTCCAAATTATGCTATTTGGTTTCCTTCACCGGGTTGGAAACCCGGTGTTAATATCAGGCTTGAAGAATAGACTTTCTCCCTTTGGAAACCTGGTGTTAAT
>DATFVA010000478.1:0-4491 GCA_035260565.1 Ignavibacteriaceae bacterium
TATTGATAGTTCTTGAATACGGTCATATTTTTCATTCTAAATTTATTGGAATATTCATGGCACTCTTAAGGAACAATAAAACTATACCGGAACTGTATACATTTCTCACCGAAGATTTCGGAAAAAATATGACGCGTCCGGTTATGATGAGAAAATTAGAAGGTAAGTACGAAGGTATAACTTACAATGAATTCAAGGAAGAAACGGACAGCTTTGCTAACGGGTTAGCTGCTCTTGGAATTAAAAAAGGCGACAAAATTGCTATCATCGCGGAGAACAGACCTGAATGGGTCTACTCTGATATGGGAATTCTTGCACTCGGTGCAGTTGATGTACCAATGTATCCTTCCCTAACGGCGACGTCAATTGAGTTTATACTTAATAATTCAGAGGTAAAGGGAGTAATTATTTCCAACAAACTTCAGCTGAATAAGCTGTTAAAATATAAAGCATCACTGAGATATATTAATTTTATGATACTAATGAATGAAAAGGATATGCTGCCTGAGGTCCAGGCTCTTTATTCATTCAAAGATGTACAGGAGATGGGTAAGATTTATCAGAAGAATCATCAGGGATATCTGAAGGAAACTATAAAAAATGTGCACGAGGATGATCTCTGTACAATAATCTATACTTCCGGCACAACGGGTGAACCTAAAGGTGTAATGCTTACACACAGGAACATCCTGTCAAATGTCAACTCGGCATTGGAATCCTTTCCGATTTCACAAACTGATATTTTCCTTTCGTTCCTCCCTCTCTGCCATATATTCGAACGCATGGCAGGTTATTATACCGGGTTCTCTTCGGGAGGAATGATATGTTATGCAGAAAGCATAGAGACTGTTGCTCAGAATTTCATCGAAACAAGACCCACTATTTTGACAACAGTACCGCGTCTTTTTGAAAGAATGTACTCAAAAATAATCAAAAATGTAGAGACGCAATCTCCTTCAAAACAAAGAATATTTCACTGGGCCATAAAAACAGGAAAAAAGGCAGCAATAGCAAGGAAGCAGGGGATCCTTCCCCCGGTGCTTGCGGCAAAACATAAAGTGGCTGATAAATTAGTGCTTTCTAAAATTAGAGAAAGAACAGGGGGAAAACTCAGGTTTTTTATTTCAGGAGGAGCAGCTCTTTCTCCTGCTCTGGGGGAATTTTTTGAAGCAGTGGGAATTCAAATAGTTGAGGGTTACGGTCTTACTGAATCTTCTCCTGTTATAGCTGCCAACCGTGTTGATGATTATAAATTCGGAACAGTCGGGAAAGTTTTTCCTGGTGTGGAAATTAAACTCGCATCAGATGGTGAAATACTCGCACGCGGCCCGAACATTATGCAGGGCTACTACAAGAATAAAAAAGAAACCGAAGAAGTACTCAAAAACGGATGGCTTCATACTGGCGACATAGGAAAATTCGACGAAGAGGGTTTCCTCTGGATAACCGACAGGAAGAAGCATTTGTTTAAAACTACCGCAGGGAAATATATTGCCCCTACACCAATTGAGAATTTATTCCTGTCCAGTAAATATATCGATCAGTTTGTACTTATCGGCGACAGGAGAATGTATCTAAGCGCGCTGATAGTTCCTGATTTTGAAGCAATTAAAGAATATGCAGACTCTCATAAAATCATCTACACAAATATTGAAGATCTTTCGAATCATAAGGTTATAAAGGAGTTGATAGAGAAAGAATTAGCACAGATCCAGAAAAATCTTGCTAATTATGAGAGGGTCAGGAAATTCACTCTTCTCGAAAAACCATTTTCTCTTGAAACCGGAGAAATTACCCCGAGTCTTAAGGTAAAAAGAAAAGTCGTGGAAGAACGCTACAGTGATAAGATTGAGGAAATGTATTCAGGACTTATGTAAAGCGAAACGCTGTTTCGCTTACCCCCTGTAAAGCGAATCGCTGTTTCGCTCATTTACCTTACCTCCCCAAAAATTCCATCATTCGTTGATGAATATGACCGTTTGTTGCAAGGATACGTTTTGTATAAATATCTATCTCCTCTCCTTTAAAATCTGTCACCCTGCCTCCTGCTTCTTCAACAATCAGTTTGCCCGCGCAAATATCCCATGGATGCAGGTAAACTTCCCAAAAACCGTCAAATACACCCCTTGCAACATAACAAAAATCTATAGCTGCGGAACCGAGTCTTCTTATCCCGCGCGAAGCTTTCGTTAATGCCGTAAATTTTTCGAGTGCATTTTCAGGATTATCGGAAATATTATACGGAAACCCTGTTACCAGAACGCTATGAGCGAGGTTATCATTTTTACTGACGCTTATTTTCTGTGAATCTGCAAATGCACCGCCCCCTGCTTCTGCAGAATAAGTTATATCCTGCATTACATCATATACTACTCCTGCTATAGTCTTTCCTTTTTTCTGAACGCCGATTGAAATTGAAAATATTGGCAGTCCATGTGCAAAATTTGTAGTCCCGTCAATAGGATCTACTACCCACAAATATTCAGGCTCCTTATTAGTTTCCCCTCCCTCTTCAGCAAGTATACTGTGCATAGGATATTTCTTTTGAATAAATTCTTTAATGTGTTTTTCTGATGCCCTGTCTATATCGGTTACTAAATTAGCTTCGTTAGTTTTATATTCTATGCCGAATTTCTTACCGAAACCATCCCGTACTATTTCTCCCGCTTCATGTGAAACCTGAATTATATCCTCTATCATTTTAACCTTTTTTGTCCGCAAATATAAGAAAAGCCGGCTGTAATAATTGTGTTAATCTGTTGATCATGGAGCCAAATGTCATTTTTAGTTCCTTGAAAGCCCATATCCATTTTGGTATATTTCCTTACTTGAATAGAATTTGAGAAAATAAGGAGCTTAACTTGAAGAAAATTGATCAGATAGAGATTTCTGAATCAGGTGATAATTCAATTGTAGATAATATGCCGGAAATTCTTCCGGTTCTGCCGCTGAGAGATATTGTAATTTTTCCGTATATGATATTCCCTGTCCTGGTAGGTAGGGAACAATCTATTCGTGCTGCTAACTATGCACTTGAAAATACAAAGTATATATTCCTTGCAACACAAAAGAAATCGAATATTGAAGATCCGAAAAAGGAAGACATATACAAAGAAGGAACAATTGCAAAGATTGTTCAAATACTGAAACTTCCTAACGGTTTGATGAAAATCCTTGTCGATGGTCTTCTGCAGGGAAGGATAAAAGAATTTACCGGAAATAATAACTTCTTTGAAGCAAAAATTGAGGTTATCATACCGGAAGTTCATAATGACCATGAAATGAACGCTCTTGTAAGACAGATGTCGCAGTTGTTCAAGGAATACGTTAAGATCAGCAGAAATATCCCTAATGAAACTGTAACTGCTTTTGAAAACATTGAAGAACCGGACAGAAAGTTATTTTATGTGGCCGCGAATATTAACCAGGTGATGGACGTTAAACAATCGGTGCTGCAAAAGTTTATACTTAAAGAGCAGTTTTACGAGGTAATAAAGATCCTGAACTCGGAAATTGACATCCTTAAGATTGAGAAGGAAATTGACAGTAAAGTACAGGAAAATATTGCTAAGACACAACGCAAATTTATAATTCAGGAACAAATAAAAATTCTTCAGGATGAGCTCGGGGATGATGAGGATGCTTCTCCTGAAATCGCAAAGCTCAGGGATCAGATAAAGAAAGCGAAGATGTCCCGGGAGGCGGAAACAAAGTCGCTTGAAGAACTGAATAAACTTAAGAAAACTCCATCTATGTCTCCCGAATCTACCGTTATCAGAAATTACCTTGAATGGCTGACCGAAGTTCCCTGGTCAAAAAGGACGAAAGATAATCTGGATATAAAGCATGTAAGGAAAATCCTGGATAAGGACCATTTCGCACTGGAAAAACCTAAAGAAAGAATTATTGAGCACATAGCTGTTCTTAACCTGGTAAAACAGATGAGAGGGCAGATACTCTGTTTTGTGGGCCCTCCGGGAGTGGGTAAAACATCCCTCGGTAAATCGATTGCGCGCGCGCTTGGAAGAAAGTTCGTAAGGATAAGCCTTGGGGGCGTAAGAGATGAAGCTGAAATAAGAGGACACCGAAGAACTTACATCGGATCTATGCCGGGAAAAATTGTTCAGTCCATGAAGAAAGCTGGAACAATAAATCCTGTAATGCTCCTTGATGAAATTGATAAGATGAGTATGGATTTCCGCGGCGATCCTTCATCGGCTATGCTTGAAGTTCTCGACCCTGAACAGAACCATACATTCAACGACCATTACCTGGAAGTCGATTACGACCTTTCCCAGGTAATGTTTATAACAACAGCAAACGTAAGGTATAATATCCCTCTTCCGCTGCAGGACAGGATGGAGATAATAGAACTGCCGGGCTACCTTGAACACGATAAAGTTGAAATTGCAAAGAGACACATAATCCCCAAACAACTGGAAGCTCATGGCTTGGCTAATAAAAAAGTTGAATTCAAGGATACCGCTGTTA
>DATFVA010000479.1:0-5476 GCA_035260565.1 Ignavibacteriaceae bacterium
TTATCAGGGCAATAAAAAGTGCTGCAACGGCAGCCAGAAAGAATATGCCCGGACCCGGATCGATCCTGTAGGCAAAATTCTGAAGCCAGTTAGTCATAAAATAATATGCTAAAGGCCAGGCAATAAGATTTGCCAGAAGAACCCACTTCGTAAATTCTCTCGAGAGAAGAATTACTATTCCGGGTGTTGATGCTCCAAGGACTTTCCTGATCCCGATTTCCTTAGTCCTTCTTTCAGCCGTGAATGCAGCCAGCCCGAATAAACCGAGACAAGCAATAAATATTGCAAGCACGGAGAACACTGTGAATATCTCACCGGTTTTCTGTTCTGATTGATAGAGCTTGTTGTAATCATCATCCATAAAGAAGTATTCGAACGGCTTATCAGGTACAAATTTTTTCCACTGGCTTTCGATAAATGAAACTGACCCTGTTACATCACCGGCTCCGATCCTTACCGGCAGGTATGCAGTAAGTCCCCGGTTTAAGAATATTCCCAGCGGTCTGATCTTCTGATGAAGTGATTCGAAATGGAAATCTTTCAGCACACCTACGATTGTGTATGAAACATTCTGCTCTGCAGTCCTTCCGGGTGAGATAATTCTTTTCCCAACCGGATCTGTAATTCCAAGTAATTTTACCGCACTTTCATTCAATACAACTGCGAGTGAGTCAGTAATATTTTCTTTTGAGAAGAATCTGCCAATGGACAGCTTTAGTTTCATTGTCTTAGCAAAGTCATAATCAGTCGACATTACTGCAAGGATGTATTGCTGGGGGCTTGAAGTTCCTTCTGGTTTAAATACCGTTTGCCCGAAATTTCTTCCCGGAATATTATCTGTAAATGACGCACCGGCAATGTGTGTATTATTCAGCAGTTCATTCTTGAAAGTATTCTGCTTTTCCAGAGCCCATGCCCGTGTAATTACAAGTACATGATCCCTGTCGAAGCCTAAACTTTTCTGCTGTACGTATTTAAGCTGACCGTATACAACAAAAGTACCTATAAAGAGAACGATCGAAATTGCAAACTGGAAAACAACCAGGCCGCTCCTGAGCCAGCTTCCCCCGCTTCCGTTTAACTTTCCTTTCAGTACGGTAACAGGTTTGAACGAGGAAAGGAAAAATGCGGGATAACTTCCGGCTATAAGGCCGACAATTAATACTGCGGCAATTAGCGCCGGTATGGCTAAAAAATTATTAAAATAAGATGTATGAAGTTCTTTCCCCGCCAGGCTGTTGAATGAAGGAAGAAATATTTCCACTAATGCTATAGCAGCTATTACTGATATTAAGGTAAGTAAAATGGATTCTGCCAGGAACTGTTTAACCAGCTGAGATTTGTTTGAGCCAAGTACTTTCCTTATCCCGACTTCCTTCGAACGGATAACGGAACGTGCCGTGGAAAGGTTCATAAAATTAATACAGGCAATCAGAAGTATGAATACTGCGATGATGGAAAAAATATAGATGTACTTGATATCGCTGTTCGGTTCTAATTCATAGTCGAGGTGCGAATTCAGATGGATGCTTGTTAAAGGCTGCATCTGAAACTCATAACGGGTTCCGGTTTTTCTCAGATCATCATAAGATGCACCGAACAATTCACGCATCTGGGGGCCGGCATATTTCTTCACAAAATCCGGAAGTTTTGCCTCGAGCTGGGAGCCGGGGACACCTTTCTTCAGAACTATGTAAGTGAAAAAATTATTTGCTATCCAGAACGGTGTATCACCAAGTCCCAGGCTTGCAATCGAAGCAAAAATTTCATAATGAAAATGGGCATTTGCGGGACAATTCTTCACCACACCTTTAACCGTATAAGGAGTACCATCCTCAAAGTTCATTATTTTGTCAATCGGATCTTCATTGCCGAAATATTTCTTTGCAAGTTTTTCGGTCAGTACAACTGTATGCGGCTGTGCGAGGGCAGTTTTAGGATCACCTTTGATAAAAGGAATGGTAAATACGTCAAACAGAGTTGAATCGGCCCAGAAGAAATTTGCTTCATTGAATACATTATCTTTATATCGGATCAGCATTGTAGTATTAGGCATCAGGCGGGTATACTGAACTACCTCCGGATATTCGCGTACAAGAGTCTCACCGAGAGGAGGAGGGGATACAGCAATATTAATCTCGTTTCCCGCCAGTTTACCCATTGTGTGAACCCTGTAGATCTGGTCTGCCTTTTCATTGAACCTGTCGTAGCTCAACTCATCTTTAATATAAAGCAGTATCATCATACAGGCGGCAATGCCTATGGCGAGTCCTGCAATGTTTATAAATGAATATGCTTTGAATTTAAGGAGATTCCTTAAAGCTATTTTCATGTAATTTCTGATCATTTTATTACCTGGTTTTGTTCATATAATATTTTAGCATATCCGGCCTTCTTTATTTATAAGTGATCAGTTCTCAATCCATCCGTCTCTTAGCTTTAATATCCTTTTTCCATAAGCAGCATTATCTTCCGAATGCGTTACCTGTATGATTGTGGTTCCTTTTTCGTTCAACGATCTGAGTAATTCCATTATTTCTTTTCCCTGGTCGGAATGCAGGTTGCCTGTAGGTTCATCTGCAAGTATTAGTTTGGGTTTTGCTATTATTGCACGTGCTATAGCAACCAGCTGCTGCTGACCTCCCGATAGCTGGAAGGGGAAAAGGTCTTTTTTGGCAACGATATTGAACCGGTCAAGTATTTCGGCAACCATGCTCTGCCTTTCGCTGCTTTTTATCTTCTGGTAGAGCAGAGGGGTCTCAAGGTTTTCGTATACAGTAAGTTCGTCAATCAGGTGGTACTGCTGAAATACAAAACCGATAAATGCTTTATGCAGGCCGGTTAATCTTTTCTCAGGCATTGTGTGAACCTGTTCATCCAGAAAATAATATTCTCCTGAAGAAGCAGTATCCAGCATCCCGAGAATATGCAGCAGTGTGGATTTACCTGAGCCCGAAGGACCCATTACTGAGATGAATTCACCCTCTTTAACTTCTAGGTTAATCTTCCGAAGGACAAATGTTTTAACAGACTTATTGTTGTAATACTTTTCTATGTTCTTTAGTTGAATCATTTATATGCTTTCAGATTCTTCCGCTATACATGAAAATTTTCTTTATAATTCTCAGTAACAACGTGTCCGTCGAACAGGTGGATCACCCTGTTCCCGTATTCTGCATACGTGGGAGAGTGAGTAACCATAATGATTGTAGCACCAGCTTCATTCAGGTTTGTCAGCAGTCCCATAACTTCATCTCCGTGTGATGAGTCAAGGTTACCTGTCGGCTCATCGGCAAGTATCAGCTTTGGACTTCCGACAATCGCTCTGGCTACTGCCACCCTCTGCTGCTGTCCTCCCGAAAGCTGCTGCGGGAAGTGCATCGCCCTGTGGATTATTTCCATCCTCTCCAGTGCATCATTTACCTTAATTTTTCTATCGGGTGCGGCCATTCCGAGATAAAGAAGAGGGAGTTCAACGTTTTCATAAACAGTTAATTCATCAATCAGGTTGAAACTCTGGAAGACAAAACCGATATTTTCTTTTCTTAAGTGAGCTCTCTGTCTTTCTGTGTATTTCGAAACTTCATGCTCAAGGAAGAACAGATTCCCATCTGTGGGGTTATCCAGCAGTCCGAGGATATTCAATAGTGTGGACTTTCCGCAGCCTGAAGGGCCCATAATAGAAACGAACTCTCCCTTTTCGATTTCGATATTAACATTATTAAGAGCAGTTGTCTCTACCTCTTCTGTGGTGTATAACTTTTTCAGGTTTTCTGTCTTTAACATCTTTAACTCCTTATATCCGTCCGCTTAATGATGTGCAGCCGGGTTTTTTATTTATGAAGCTGATACTTTTTAATTTTTATTTTTCTACTTAAATACTAATTTGTCGACATCGCCGTAGGTGTCGTAAGATGATGTAATTACTTTCTCTCCTTTTTTCAATCCCTCAAGTACTTCAAAATCGCTCGAGTTCTGACGGCCCAGCTTTATATCTCTTTTATATGCAGCATCACCCGATGGATCAAGGACAAATATCCATTGTCCTCCTGTGGTCTGGTAGAAACCGCCCCTGTCAATTGTAAGAGCCTGGGACAGTTCACCCAGCTCAAGTCTGATCTGAACTGATTGACCTCTCCTTATTCCTTTCGGGACTTCGCCGTTGAAGTTCATATCTACCTCAAACTGCCCGTTCTTAACTTCAGGAAATACTTTTTTGATGATAAGCCTGTAGGTATGATCAGAGAGAGTGAATTCACCTGTCTGACCGGGACTTACCCTTGCTATATAGTGCTCATCTATCGCGGCTCTAACCTTAAAAGAATCCACTACGTCTATTTCACCTACATTTGCGCCGGGGGCAATCGATTGTCCGATCTCTGCGTTTAACGAAGTGAGCTGACCCGTGATAGGAGCCTTAACTGTCAGGTCTTCAAGCTGTTTCTTGGTGATATTCAGATTTTCTTCAAGTGTGCTGACAGATTTTTCAAGCTGTTCAACCTGCAGTGTTCTGAAGATGGAATCTTTACGGAAAGTTTCCAGGGTGAGATTCTTTTTATTTAAGAGATATTCATATTCATCTTTTGCATTCTCATATTCAATTTTCGAAACCAGGTTTTTATCGAATAAGACTTTATTATTTTCATAAGTAGTTTTCTGAAGTTTCAGGCTATGGTTAATGTCAAGCAGCTGTCCCTGCAGACTCAAACGCGATTCCTCCATTGCCAGCCTGGTGCTTCTAAGGGAATTTATCTGCTGGAAGACATTTGCTTCGTTATATATAATGTTAAGGGTCAGGGAGGCATTATCAAGCTTGAGGATCGGGTCGCCTGCATTTACAAATGCACCTTCCTCGATGTACTTTGTTACGACCTTGCCGCCATCGCTTACATCCAGCAGGAAAGTTTCTATCGGCTGAACTGTTCCTGTAATCGGGATATATTCCTGGAAAGGTCCGTATTTAACGGAAGATATCGTGATTTTGTCTTCTTCAACATTTAACCTTGAACTTTTATCACTGAAAATAAAACTGTATAAAATAATGAAGAGTATTAACCCACCGCCTGCATATATTGCAATTTTTTTCGGCGGCCATTTCTTCTTTTCAATTTTTCGATCCATTTAATTCTCCCAAGGATTTCGATATATACTGGAATTCCCTCTCCCGGGATGTTCAAAACCTATGCCTTTTATTCAAAAAACGATTGAATTTGCTTATCAAATTATGGAGCCGTTCATCATTGAAATGGTACTATTCTTTCTGACAGGCATTTTTATGCGGGGAGGGAAGTGTCCGTTTTCATTACAGTAGTGTTCGCTGGAGAACAGTGGGTCGGAGAACTGAGGTCTGAGGGTATAAGCCGGAATGTGAGATCGGAAGTCGGAGGGTGGAGGACGGTAGTTGGTAATGCCGGATAAGTTCCGGTAGAGGGGGCCGGGAGGAGGCCGGGCAGAGGCCGGGCAGAATTTGCCCGGG
>DATFVA010000480.1:0-2697 GCA_035260565.1 Ignavibacteriaceae bacterium
TGGTGTACCCCAGGTGGAAGTAACATTCGATATCGATGCTAATGGAATACTTCATGTAAATGCAAAGGATAAGGCTTCAGGAAAAGAGCAGAGTATAAGAATAACTTCCTCGAGCGGTTTGAACAAAGATGAAATTGAAAAAATGAAGAACGATGCAAAAGAACATGCAGCCGAAGATAAGAAGAAGAAGGAAGCAGTTGAGATAAAGAACCAGGCTGATAGTCTCGTATTCCAGACCAAAAAACAGATAGAAGAAATGAAAGACAAGATTTCCCCGGATAATAAATCGAGACTTGAAGCGGAAATTAAAAAAGTCGAAGAGGCAATCTCTGCTAACAATACAGAACAGATGAAATCGGCAACCGATTCGTTAAACAAAGTCTGGAATGAAGTAGCTTCACAGCTGTACAGTCAGGCCGGACCACAGGGTCAGGGAGCCCCTGGCGAACAGCAGCAGAAGTCTCAGCAGGGCGGCGGAAAAGAAGAAGGCAAAGAGAATGTTCAGGATGCCTCTTACGAAGTAGTTGATGAAGATGAAGAGAAAAATAAAGATAAGAAATAATGGTGGTGATGCGGTCTTCGGACCGCATCATTATTCCTCAGAATTTTATAAAAAATAAGGAGACATAAATGAACGATAACCATAATAATGAAACAGTTGAAGTTAAGGAAGAAAAACAATCGTGGGAAGACCTTCTGAGTTCAGAAGGCAACTATGCACCATTGGTGGATATCTACGAGACGAACGATGAATTTGTTCTTACCGCAGATATGCCCGGTATAAATAAGGAAGATGTCAGTCTGAAGATGGAAGAAGGTTCAATGCTCATATTCGGTAAGATAAATTACCAGGATATACTGAACCGGAAATATATTCTTAAAGAAAAAGAGACGGGACACTTCTTCCGCAAGTTCAAAATTTCAGATACCATTGATGAAACCAAAGTATCAGCGAAATTTGAAAACGGACAGCTGATTGTTACACTTCCAAAACATGACAAAGTAAAACCCAGAACAATAAATATTAAGTAATTGTTTCTTTAACCTGTTAATTATAAAATGCCTGCCGGCTTTCCGGCAGGCTTTTTTTATGTATATCGTGTCATATTTTTTGATGTTCATTTTTAATCACGGTTTGGTTATTTTTCTCTTTTAGTTAACCAGTATTTACCGGATTTTGAATGACACATAGTTCCCAGAAGAATCGCATTATATTTATAGATTTAATGCGTGCTTTTGCTGTTCTGCAGATGGTTCAGGGGCATACCACAGACGTTTTACTTGCAAATTCCTATCGCAGTACAGATTTCACAGTATATGCTTTATGGCTTTTTATGCGGGGGATGACTGCCCCTATTTTTATGTTTTCTGCAGGGGTGGTGTTCACGTACTTATTCAGGCTGGTGAAAGAACCTTTCGCATCTAATCCCAGGGTTAAGAAAGGATATAAAAGGGTAATTCTACTGGTAGTACTCGGTTATCTTCTGCGTTACCCTACTGCAACAGTCGTTGATTTTTCGCAGGTAACACCGGAACAATGGCAGATTTTTATTGCGGTGGATGTTCTTCAATGTATAGGGATGGGACTATTCTTCCTTCTGATCTGTGCATGGATTGCAGAAAAATTTAATCTTAGCGACTACCTTGTTTTTACAGCGGGCGCCCTCGTATTTTTTATACTGAATCCCTTCTTATCCAATATTGCCTGGAAGGAATTCCTTCCCGTGCCGGTTGCAGGATATTTTTATAAAGGTACCGGCTCCATATTCCCGCTGTTTCCCTGGGTCGGCTATGTAATAGGCGGAGGAGTTCTTGGCAGCTACCTGGCAAAGAACCCGATGGTATTCAAAACAGCTAAATTCAGCCTCAGGATGTTTATTGCGGGAGGCACTCTCTTTGGAGGAGCCTTAATAATTAATTATTTCCTTCAATTGTTTTCCGGTGCCGGCTTTGATGCATGGCCTGACAGTCCATTCCTGGCATTTATGAGACTTGGATTTGTTCTGATGCTGAATGCTTTAGTCTCCTTTATATCACTAAAAGTTGATACTATACCCAGGTTCCTGATACTGGTTGGAAGGAATACACTATTGATATATATTGTACACCTGATGATTTTGTATGGAAGTGCGTGGAACCCGGGACTGATACTGCTGTTTGGTTCCAGTTTAAGCGCATGGAATACAGTTGGTTTTGCCTTAGGAATGATTACCCTCATGTCATTAATGGTAATAGTAATTCATAAATTGAAAATTAAAAACAAACAATTAGTAACGCAGTAGTAATGAGAAAATCGGATACAACAAACCCGGAAGTGAATGATTCTGAAAAGAAAATCGAACAGACTCTAAGACCGAAGAAAATTTCGGATTTCAACGGGCAGAGTAAAATAACCGACAACCTTAATGTCTTCATCTCTGCTGCGTGCAAAAGGGAGGAAGCGCTTGATCATGTGCTGCTGACGGGACCTCCGGGACTGGGGAAAACGACCCTTGCTCATATTATAGCGAATGAGATGGGAGTTAAACTAAAAATAACCTCGGGTCCTGTTCTCGAAAAACCAGGCGATCTGGCAGGTATCCTAACCAACCTTGAAGAAAAATCTGTTCTTTTTATTGATGAGATTCATCGCTTAAGTCCGGTTGTGGAGGAATATCTGTACTCAGCGATGGAGGACTATAAACTTGATATAATGAT
>DATFVA010000481.1:0-4958 GCA_035260565.1 Ignavibacteriaceae bacterium
TATCAACGGAAGTCATAACCATACAATCGGCTGCCCTACAGCCGGTAAACTGACAATGATGAAAAATACAGTGGATCCAATGGCTGTGCAGTCAGGAGTATTTGCTGCCCTCATGGCACAGAGAGGCTATACCGGAACGGAACTGGTGTTTGAAGGTAAAGAGGGTTTTATGGATACATTCCTTGGTTGGAATGCCAAAGAACAAACGTTAAACCCGGTGCAGATGCATGGAAGGGATGGAATTTCCGAATGGAAATGGGATACCGATAAGCTGACTGGCGGACTTGGTAATAGTTATAAGATAATGGAATGCGGTATGAAGGCCTTTCCGACTGAAGCGCTTACACATACTCATCTTTCAGCAACACTGAACGTGGTGACCAGGAATAATATTTCCTATGATCAGATAGAGACTGTAACCCTTACTACTTTAGCACAGGCTTATGATATCCTGTTTGATCCACACAAATACCGTCCTGAATCCAGAGAAACTGCTGACCACTCACTTCCCTACTGCATAGCAGCTGCACTTGTGGATCATAAAATTACCACGCAGTCTTTTTCTGAAGAGAAGATGAAAGATCCAAGGATATGGGAAGTGATTGACAAGATAAAGGGAGAACCCTCACGGGAATTCGAAAAAATGTTCCCTGCAAAACAGCCGAGCAAAGTTATTGTGAGAACCAAAGACGGTAAAGAATTTTCCGAATACCTGGAATATCCCAAAGGAGATCCAAGGGAACCGATGACTATGGATGACCTTGAAAATAAATTTAATGCTTTATCTGAAAAATTATTAAGTTCTACACGACAGAAGGAAATTAAAGAATTAATCTTCCATAGCGAGGAACTGACCGCCCGGGAATTTATGACCAAACTTATTGTTTAATCAGAGGATGCTTCCATACTCCGCTTGTTGTTCCGGCATAAAGAAAATCATCTTTAATTGTGAGTGAGAGTATGTGTCTATCTTCCAAACCGTAATTGAAGGGTATCCAGGTTTTTCCTTCATCCGCGGAAAATACTACTCCTAAGTTCCAGGTTCCGGCAAATAAATAACTTCCGGAAACTGCTATATTTTCAAATTGATAAAAGTAAATACTGTCTGTCTGTGCAACCCAGCTTTTACCGCTATCCGGGGAAATCATAACTCCGCGGGATTCAATTAATGCACCTATTCGTGAACCTATGTTGAAAAATATCTTAACATATCGTTCAGGAATGAGTTCAGATATTTCCCATGTTGAGCCTTCATCCGAAGAGAAAATTATTCCTTTCTGGTGAGCTATAAATATTCTGCTTCCCAGTTCGCCGAAATCCTTAACCAATATCCTTGTACGGCAGGTATTCCAATGTCTGCCTGTATCAGCTGAACACAAAACATCAAGGTCGGAATAAACGAAAATGATATTGTCGTGTACAAAAACCTTCTGGATAGATTGACCTCTTTGATCCAGAATTTTCGACCAGGCCACTCCTGAATCCTTAGAAAGATAGAGACCGTCATAAGAACTAAAGAGGATATTATTTCCTAAATGGGTTAGATTAGCGTAACGATTTGATTCAATGCTGTCAGATATACTTATCCAGGTGCTGCCATTATCGCTGGAATAAAAGATTCCCTGCTGATAAATACCCGCCGCAAGAGCGCTTCCAGAAGAGGTGATGCCATTAACCTCTGTATTGATTAAACCCGAATTATCTCTTTTCCAATTCTTACCCTGGTTAGTTGATGAAAATAATCCTTCCAGCGCAGCTGCATAAAGATTGGGTTCAATATAGAGCAGCCTTATAGGCGAGCCATGGTTTTTAAGTATATTATTTACAAAACTCCATTCCTTACCATTATTTTTTGAATAATATATTCCTTTTTCTGTGCTGACAAAAAGGTTTGAGCTGTCACCTGATATTGAAAAAATCCTTGTTCTGTAGAAAATAGAATCAGCAAGTTCCCACGTCTTCCCAAAATCATTAGATGCATATAGACCATTATAATTTGATCCAATAAATTCCGTACCGATAAAAATTTTCTTTCCGCTCATAAAAATTGTTTTAATGGGAAACCAGCTGGATTTTCTTTTATTCAAAAATTGCTGTACTGGCAGGCTATCATTTAAAGAGCGCCAATTATTCCCGTTATCGGTCGAGACAAAAATTCCTCCCCAATTCCCTGCAAAAAGATAATTTTTATAAGCAAGAAGGCAATCGCTGCCGTTTTTTCCCAATCCCGAATTTACCTGCACCCAGGTATTACCGTGATCAGAAGATCTGAAAACGCCATTGCTGCTCATAGCAGCAAAAATATATTTCCCATTAGAAGTAAAAGCTCTTGCACCGAAGATTCTTTTTAAAGGGAAGCCTTTGTTGAGACACTTCCATGTATTTCCGTAATCTGTGGATTTGAAGTTCCCCGTGTCAGTGCTTGCATAAATATCGTTTTTGTCTACAAATAAAGTCTTTACGCCCTGATTTGAAATTTCCTTTCCAGCTTTAATCCAACTCCCTCTATCAATAGAACGGTAAACACCATTTCTTGAAGTCCCCGCAAAGAGTAATTGTTCACCACTGCTCGTACGAGTTTCAGCAAGACAAACAATAGATCCGCCGTAAGGACCATTAGTTTGGGTCCATTCTGAGGTCATAGAATCAGGAATTTCTGTGTGAAGCGAAGTATCGAATTGAGGAACTATGATTTCCGGGTGGACCTTATCGACGAGTTTGATCAGTTTCTCTTTATCTGAGGGGTTTTTAACGTTATTATCGATCATCAATAAAAGAGAATCTCTGATATAATGTTTAAAATCTATCAGGCGTGTTATAATAGCTGACCTATCTACATCTGCGGTGGCTATCGATAATCGATAAAGATCCTTGCGCAGCTCAAAATCAACTAATTGAGCAAATGAATTGACCAGACTCTGTGCCCAATCCTGATCATAGGAATGGAGGCTCTCTTTAAAACTTTCAACTGAATCACTGCAGGCATATCTATAATCATAAACAGTGCTAAGAGATGACATAAGTAAAGAGGGATCTGTAATATTTCTTGACAAAGTGAACATTTTATAAGGATTAATATCAAGTATGATGAGATCACTTAACGATTTTTGAATGAAGACGGATTCTTTTCCAACTATTCTTAATTGTGTTCCCAGGGGGTATCTAAGTTCTAATGACTTTTCATCGGTCGACATTAATTCACAAGCAGGCCCTAAGTCATAGGGTATAATATCAACAATTCCAGGATTTTTCACAGGGAGGTAAACAACTTCTTTAATCAGAATTCTTAATCCCTGGAAACTTCTTTCCAGGGAATCTGAATAGAGTGCTCCAGTGTAAGCCGCCACTTCACCAATGAAAATATATTCGTCGGGATCGAACCTTACAGGAGGGACGTACACCATTGAGCAGGGATAAACAGGAAACATCCCCCGGAGAATGATAAATACGAATAAAAGTATGAACATCTTCATTATTTCTCACCCGCTATTAGAAATAGAAAGTATATCCTTCTCTTATTAAAAAATATTACAATATTTGATATAAATAAAGAGATCCCGCCGATTATTTCCTAAGATTCGTTGTAGTAAGCCGGAAATTCAGGCTAAAAGGATTCATCCACTATCAAAATACCTTTCAAATACGTTCCACATACGTCTCACATACGTTCCATATACGTCTCATATACGTCTCACATACGTTCTACATACTTTTCTTTTATGCCCAAACTCTGGTACAATTAAGGGATAAGTTTAAAAGCAATACCGGAAGGGGGAGTCTCAAGGGATAGCAGGTTAGAGATTTTTATGATATTGAAGTTCGGACTGCCGGAAACATTTAGCTGTTAATTTGTTAAATTTGATGCTGTAATTAATTGTTTATAAAAAATATATAATGTCCGGCCATCCAAAGTTTTATAAAGAATTTAAAATGACTAAAAATACTACTAAATCCGCCGCGGGTAAAAGAGGTTCTGCAGTCCGTTCCGACTGCTATTTCGAGATAACGAAAAAAAAATCCGGAGGAATAAAAATCGACCTGCAGAGTAAAGTCGATGTAATGTACGGGGAGTCAATTAAGAAGCAGATTCGTGATATGTCCAAATTCTTTGAGCTGGAAAACGCAGATATCCTTATGGAAGACAGCGGAGCCCTCCCCTTCACAATCGCGGCCCGGTTTGAGATGGCTATAAAGAAACTACTACCTGAAACCATAACAGAATACCTCCTCCCTTTCAATTCTAAGAATAAATATAAGTCTTCCAGGGATAAACTCAGAAGAAGCCGGCTTTACCTGCCTGGCAATGAACCAAAGTTTTTTATAAATGCCGGACTGCATTCTCCTGATGGTATTATCCTCGATCTTGAAGACAGTGTTGCTCCTTCTGAAAAGGAGGCTGCGCAGCTGATTGTTAGAAATGCCCTTCGCTCCGTCGATTTTTACGGAGCTGAAAGAATGGTGCGTATAAATCAGCTTCCGAAAGGATGCGGTGATCTGAAATATGTAGTCCCTCATAATGTCCACGTAATTCTCATCCCGAAATGCGAGTCCGCAGACCAGGTAAAACAAATTGAAAAGGAAGTAGAAAGACTGCGTAAAGAAAATAATGTTAAGAATGACATCTATTTTATGCCGATCATAGAGAGTGCGCTTGGTGTAATAAAGGCATACGAAATTGCATCAGCTTCAAAATATAACTGCGGCCTTGCTATAGGATTGGAAGATTATACAGCCGATCTGGGAACACAGCGGACTAATGAAGGACGCGAAAGTATTTTTGCCCGTCAGATGCTGATTAATGCTGCAAAAGCGGCCGGCATTCAGGCCATTGATACTGTTTTCTCGGATGTAGGCGATATGGAAGGACTGCGACAAAGTGTAATTGAGGCAAAATCACTCGGGTTCGAAGGCAAAGGATGTATTCATCCGCGCCAGATACAGATTGTTCATGAAGCTTT
>DATFVA010000482.1:0-10226 GCA_035260565.1 Ignavibacteriaceae bacterium
AGAATTATCATCAACTATGATCAGCTCAAAATTTTCTGATGGGTAATCGAGTCCCGAGGAAGCCAATATAAAATTCTTAATATTATCTGCTTCATTTCTGGATGCAGTTATCACCGAGATTTTTAAATTGTCTGAATAGCCCCGGGAGCTTTTCAGATATTTTAAGAAACCTGCCAACAGTAAAACCTGGATGAAAATATAAATTGCGGCAAAAATCAACATTGTTCACACATTTTTTATCCTGAAGGAAGCAATCAGAAAGATTTAATATTAAAAAAGCTTCGAAAAAAATAATATCTTTGTACTTTATTAACAAAAATCAT
The DNA here is from genome assembly GCA_035260565.1 of Ignavibacteriaceae bacterium. Classification (GTDB taxonomy): domain Bacteria; phylum Bacteroidota; class Ignavibacteria; order Ignavibacteriales; family Ignavibacteriaceae; genus DATFVA01. The sequence goes on from DATFVA010000482.1 coordinate 324, forward strand.
TATTTTACATCTACCTTTGAATCTAATGGCGGACTTTGACAATCAGAGATTAGCTGTTATATAAAAATCTTAAAAAATATTTTTGTTTTTTATAATTAAAAATTATTATTTTAATTCAGTTCTTAATTACAGATAAACAACCGGTCCGGATTATATATATTTTCAGTGCAGATAACTGCGTATTATTTCCGGGACTGGTGCTTTTTCTCATTTTACAGGGATATACTTATTCTTGATGTACATTTACTGTTTCCAATTACCGGCCGTCCATATTTTAAATTTTGTTTACGATGCAGTAATTTCTGAATCTCCTTTCGTATACCCTGACCCGGATAAAAAATCATTTAATTCATCTGATAAAAATTAATGATCCAATTAAATCACTTTCATATTCAATTCATCCAATAAGGAGACCTTATGAGTAAGCATCTACCGATGATTGTTCTGCTGGCAATTATGTTCGGCTGTACAATCAATTCTTTTGCTCAGAATTCTTCAGAAGATCCGCGATGGTCGAGACCTGCTATCGACCTCAACAGTGCTTCTGTACTTCAAAACCCCAAATGGCAGCCTGCACCGCAGGTTCACAGAGAGTTTCAGTTTGATAACGTGGTTGCCGATGTCAGCCCGAATTTCAGACCTCACCCTACAACCAACACAACTCAATCGGAAATGAGTGTAGATGTACACCCGACCGATGAAAATATCGTATTCGGTTCGGCTAATGCATCGAACTGGCCTGTTACAACAATTTACGGAACAGGTGTTTACTGGAGTTATAGCGGGGGTGATAGCTGGGTAGGACACGACACTGTACCTTTCGGAATAAACGGCGGCGATCCGGCTTCAGCAATAGGACCCAACGGTTATCTTTATGAAGGTTACCTTGTTGGAGGAAGTTATGCACTTGGTATTGCTGTATCAACAAATGGCGGAACAAACTGGTCAACACATACAGTATACGCTACCAGCAGCCAGGATAAAGAACACGTTATGGTTGACAAGACATTATCAAGCCCTTATGTTAACCGTGTATATTATCCCTGGTCAAATCTGAATGCATCGCAGGTAGGCCTTGTATACTCAACTGATTTTGGAACAACCTGGTCGGCATACAAGAATATATCGGCCGGAACAATCATCTCTGGAGGATTCGGACAGGGACCAAACGTACAGACAGCATCCAATGGTGATGTATATGTATGTTATGCAATATATGATGCAAACTGGACCGATGGAGAAGATGCAATAGGATTTGCAAAGTCAACAGACGGCGGAGATACCTGGACTGCAATGAGAGCATATGATCATATCAACAGCGGAATAAGAGGAACCTTATCAAGCAAGGGAGGGATCAGAGTAAATTCATTCCCTTCAATGGCAGTTGACAGGTCAGGCGGACCGAATGACGGCAATATTTATATTACCTGGCCGCAGAGAAGTGTAGCACCTGCAGGAAGTGATCCTGATGTTGTATTGATTACATCAACAGATGGAGGAGCAACCTGGGGAGCCCCTGTAAGAGTAAACGATGACCCTTTAAATAATGCAAAAGACCAGATATTCCCCTGGTGTACAGTTGATGAGTCAACAGGACAGCTGCTTGTGGTATTTTATGACAGCCGCAACGTAGCAAATAATCAGGCTGAAGTTTATATGGCAAGTTCATATGACGGCGGAAGCACATTCAATAATTTTGCAGTAAGCGACCAGTCATTTACATTTGGTCCAATCAACGGATTTGCCGGCGGTTACGGCGGCGACTATATCGGCGTAGCAGCAGTTAACGATGTAGCATATCCGTTCTGGATGGCCAGCAGAACAGGAAATTCACAGGGATGGATGGCAAAAGTAACATTCGGACCTCCCTGTCCTGTAGACCCTGCAGCAAATCCTGATCCTGCAAATGGTTCAACCGATATTTCTGTCAATCTTGCACAGCTTAGCTGGACGAACGGAGCAGGAGCTGTAACAAACGAATTATACTTCGGAACCGACCCGGGTTCACTTACTCTTGTACAGAGCGGAAGCCTTGCAACGAGCTGGAATATAACAGGCGGACCTCTTAATTATTCAACAACTTATTTCTGGAAAGTAAATGAAATAGGAGATACCTGTAATCAGTCCGGTCCAATCTGGAGCTTCACAACTGAACAGGATCCGAACATTGTGTTCGTATTTCAGGAACCTTTTGATGATCTGACCTGCTGGACGCCGATCGGCCCGCTCGGCACAACTAACTGGTCGGCTAATGGCTCTAACAATGCGGGAGGATCACCTCCGACAGAATTAGAATTATCCTGGACACCATCCTTCGATGGACTTTCTCAACTTCTATCTTGTACGATTAATTCGACGATCCAGTATACGAATCATGTAATGTTGAAACATATGTGCGACTGGTTTGCAGACCCGGCACCATTCCTTGGACTCGCTGTAACTTACGACGGAGGTACAACCAGCACGAGTCTCTGGGAATTCCAGGCTGTGGGTGGAAACGTTGGTCCTGAAGATATCGCTTTTGATTTTACACCCGACCAGGACACGTACCAGTTTATTCTTTACTGCAATGGAAATTCATTCAATATAGATTTCTGGTATGTTGACGATATAACTGTCAGCTATATAGTGCCGGTTGAATTGTCATCATTTACCGCTAACGCAGTAAATGGAGAAGTAACTCTGAACTGGACAACAGCAACCGAAACAAACAACCGCGGCTTTGAAGTAGAACGTAAATCTTCTATAAGCGGTTATCAAAAGATCGGGTACGTTGCTGGTTTCGGTACGACAACTGAACCCAAGAGTTATTCTTATTCAGATAAAGATCCTGGTACAGGCAGCTATACATACCGCCTGAAACAGGTTGATCTTGACGGATCATCTAAGTATTCGAATGAAGTGGATATTCAGGTTAGTGTTCCTGCAAAGTTCACATTGGAACAGAACTATCCAAATCCGTTTAACCCCACCACCTTGATTAAATATTCAATACCAGAAGATCAGCAGGTAAAACTGAATGTTTATAATCTCCTTGGTCAGAATGTAGTGACGCTTGTAAACGGTATGCAAAAAGCCGGACAGCACGAAGTAAACTTTAATGCATCCAACCTGGCAAGCGGTGTTTACTTCTACAAACTGGAAGCAGGCACAAGATCTTCAATTAAGAAAATGCTGTTAATGAAGTAATCCTGTCAAAGGTTAAAAAGATTAACCTCTAGAGGTTAAGTATTCGAAGGCTGCTCGGAATGGGCAGCCTTCGTTATTTTTAAAGGATGGATGAATGTATGAATGGATGGAAATTGCATGGTTGCATGGATGAATAGCCTGCCTCGTCGGCAGGCGGGTTGTATGAGTGTATGAGTGTATGAATGTATGAGGCGAACGACGCATCATAATTTTCTGGAATAGGATTAGTTATAGCCTCAGTGGGTTTTTGTCCCGTTAAAATCGGGATCTTCGACTTTGCTACGATTTTATTGGTCAAGACATTTAAAAAGTTCTGTGAATTTCCAAACTGAGATTCCGCCAGCATAAATCTACTATCATCTTTTTTCCTCAGTTCAGAGAACTGAGCTACGCGAATGTTTCAATGCAGCCGGTCGTAAACGCTCACGTAGCTTAGGTGTTCGAAGGGCTCATACTTCAACAAGCTCAATATAACAGATTGGCAGTCTTCCAAGCTGAGATTCCGCCAGCATAAACCTACTATCATCTTTTTTCCTCAGTTCAGAGAACTGAGCTACGCGAATGTTTCAATGCAGCCGGTCGGAAACACTCACATAGCTTAGGTGTTCGACAGGCCCATACTTCATTGAGATGCTTTATTTCTTTGTATGTAGAGTGGTCTGTTCGCCGGTCACAATTCTATTAATCTATGATTAGAAATTTAATGGAAGGAAAACGGCGTTTCGCTTTACACGGGAGCGAAACAGCGTTTCGCTTTACATGGGAGCGAAACAGCGTTTCGCTTTACATGGGGGAGCGAAACAGCGTTTTGCTTTACATGGGGAGCGAAACGGCGTTTCGCTTTACATGGGGGAGCGAAACAGCGTTTCGCTTTACATGGGGGAGCGAAACAGCGTTTCGCTTTACATGGGGCTGCGTTCTTCCTGATGACCAATACAGTCAATTTTCAATCATCAGACTACTGCATAATATTAATTAAATTTATATTTTTAAGTTTCAATTTAATTGAGATAAAGAATGAGAATCAGGAATTTACTTTGTCTTCTGTTCATTTTTACGATTAGCTGTTATTCACAGAATTTCTGGGAGAAGATTGAAAGTCCAACTACAGATAATCTGATCTCGGTTGAATTTATTGATAGTCTTACAGGTTGGGCTGCAAGTGATTCCGGATTGATTATAAAAACTACAGATGGAGGGGATAGCTGGACAACTCAGTATAATAATGATTCCCTCATCATAGTCAACTTGTGTTTTCTTAATGATCAATTTGGCATAGCCTCTGCTACCAGCAGTTTATACGAACCTTTCGGGACGTATCTCTTAAAAACTACCGACGGCGGAAATAACTGGAGTTCAAAATATTTAAGAATAGGTGATGCGTATGTCAATTCTATCAGTTTCATCGATTCTCTGACAGGATTTGCGGTCGGCTACCCCTCTTTCTTCCTGAAGACCACGGATGGAGGTGATTCGTGGCGGGCTGTCCACCGCGACTCATCCCAATATGCCGGCTGGCCCCCTGAGACGGTCAAATTTTTTAGTTCAACTTACGGTTATGCCTGCGGCGGAACACGGGATGCTGTTGGTGTAATCTGGAAAACCACTGACCGCGGGGATAACTGGATAACTCTTGTCGATTCTTCTTCAGCACCGGCTGAGCCGCTTTATGCAATTCAGTTTTTTGACTCATTAAATGTATTAGTGATGGGCGGAGATCCTGAGTTTGGTGCCAGCCTTATGAAAACTACTAATACAGGAAGTACCTGGGAGTATCAAAATCTTGGAATATTGTGGAATCCTGTTGACGTGGGGTTCCGGACAGCAGAAGAGGGCTGGGCGCCTATAGGGCCCAGATTCGTCTTCTTATTTACTTCCGATTCCGGTCATACCTGGACACAGCTTGAAACCCCTGATTCAACAAATATATCATACATAAGTTTCCCTGATTCAACCCACGGATTTGCAGTAGGGGATCACGGTGCAATAATTAAATACACATACCATAAACCAAATGAAGTGAACTCAGAACCCGCTGCAGTTAAATCTTTTCTGCTTTCGCAGAATTACCCTAATCCTTTTAATCCTGTAACAACTATCAGTTATCAACTGCCGGATGGAGAATTTGTATCATTGAAGGTATATGATGTACTCGGAAGGGAAGTTGTTTCCCTTTTGAATGGTTATAAACCTGCCGGAAAGTATGAAACTGAATTCGACGCAGGCAATCTCTCAAGCGGGATATATTTCTACCGGTTTCGCTCCGGTTCTTTCTCCATCACAAAAAAGATGCTGCTGCTGAGATAAAAAGGATCGCAGCTGCCCGGGTAGTCGGTCTTAACGAATTGAAGGATTTCTCCCTTCGGTCGAAATGACAATATTACTTTTTAGTCAGCTCCATTTCCATAAAAATAAGAGCCCAGAGCATTAGCCATTTTATGTGGTTTCTGATTCTTTCTATTTGGCTAAAGCCCTATTCTTCTCAATCTCACTACTCCCACGACTTAAAAGTCGTGGCAAGTCAACCCTCTCATTTAATCTAACTAATAAACTTTACGCAACCCTGGCTGACTTGCCACGAGCTGAAGAGGCTGTGTGAAAAATAAACCTGGGAGATCGAATAGCGTAACTTTGTTGAAAAATAATAACATTTTTACAATGCAGGTAAGCGGAACAGTCCGGCAGTTGCCGGATCGCTTTACATTTTCACACAGCCTCTCCTTCCCCCTTTTATTCCCACTCATCTTCAAGGAGCCAGCCTTCTGCCAGATCCTGGTTGATGCCGGTGATAAACCTTGATGGCTTTGAGAGTGTCATACCTGCTTCACGGTCGAACATATTCATGGGATAGGTAATGAACAGGTTCTGTTTTGCCCGTGTAGAGGCAACATACATAAGCCGTCTTTCTTCTTCGAGCGCGTCGATGTTTTCAGCTGACCTGTAAGATGGGAAAAATCCTTCGACAGCATGGATAATAAAAACTGAATGCCATTCAAGTCCTTTTGCAGAATGAATCGTGGATAACGTAAGGTATTCTTCCTCCTTATCGGCAGGACCAATATCGATCACACTATCGATGATCGGTTCTATAGCCATATCCGCCAGCAGTGTATCAAGCGTTTTATAATTTTCTGAAATATTCTGGAAGATTTCCAGGTCCTTGTTTCTCTTATTGAAATCATCATATTTCTGTTTGAAGATAGGGTGATAATAATCCAGGACCTGCTGAAGTTTTTCAGACGGAAGTGTTTTCTCAGTATGCAGCTTATATAATAACTGAAAGAGATTTACCATCCTGTCATTATACTTAAAAGACGGCTGTTGATCAGGACTCGATTTTATAGACAGCCTTGCCAGGGCAAGTTCATCAAGGACCTTCTGTGCAGTCTTTGGGCCGATTCCTTCATGCAGAAGCAGCACCCTGTACCAGCTTACTATATCTTTTGGGTTTGCCGCTATCCTCAAAAAAGCCAGTATATCCTTTATATGAGCTGCTTCAATAAACTTCATTCCACCGAACTTCTGAAATGGGATGTTTGCCTTTCCTAATTCGATCTCCAGGTCAAAAGAGAAAAATGATGATCTGAAAAGGACTGCAATATCATTAAGGGGAACACCCTCTTCCCTTAATTCCAGAACTTTCTCAACAATGAACTTCGACTGCAGATTTTCCGTGGAAGCGGCAATAATATTCGGAAGTTCTCCGCCGGGTTTCCTTGTAAAAAGATGTTTTTCATATTTCTCAGCAGCACGTTCAATTATAAAGTTTGTAAAATCAAGTACCGGCTGAATACTTCTGAAATTTTCCTCAAGCTTTACAATTTTAACATCCTTAAAGAGCTTCGGGAATTCCATTATATTTTTGAAGTTAGCACCCCGGAATGAGTAAATTGACTGGGAATCATCCCCTACCACCATTATGTTATTGTTGTGCTGGGTCAGTCCCTGTACTATTTCAGCCTGCAGCTTGTTGGTATCCTGGTACTCATCCACCATCACGAAATTTATTGTTGATAGCAGCGACTTTGCTCCCGGCGACAGTTCTGTAAGAAACTTATTCAGGTATACAAGCAGGTCGTCATAATCGAATAAATTATTCTTCCTCTTATAATCTTCAAAGACTTTATTGATAGCCAGCATCTTGTCGAGCTGCTCAATAAAATGGGGATAGTCTACCTCTACAATTTCTTCAATCCTCCTGCCGGTATTTACACTGAGGCTGAAAACTTTATTAAGGGTCTGTTTGTTGGGGAATCTCTTTTCTTTACCGACAAGTCCTGACTGATTTCTGATAAGATTTATTACATCCTCACTGTCCCCCTGATCGAGTATTGTAAACGAGGGATTTATTCCCATAGCCTTGGCATATTTGCGGAGTGTTAAGTTCGCAAATGAATGAAACGTTCCTCCGCGTATCTTTGCACACCTGTTATCAAGAAGTATTGAAGCACGGTTCATCATTTCATTCGAGGCTTTGCGTGTAAATGTAAGCAGAACAATCGACTGAGGATCGTACCCCAGTTCAACGAGTCTTGCCACCCGGAATACGAGTGTTCTTGTTTTACCCGTTCCAGCACCCGCGATAATAAGGTACGCGCCTTCGACAGCAGAAGCAGCCTCATACTGTGCCGGGTTGAGTTCATTCTGATAATTAATAATAAAACGGGACTCATCCATCTCACGCTTAATAAAACCGGATTGTCCCGTTTCGTGTATTCTTTTTAATTTATATTTTTTCTGAATCATCTACGCAAATATTTGGGCTTTCCAAGAATTTCAGATACGACTATATAGTCCTGAAGGGTTTGAGGCGAATATAATTTTTTTCGCAGATCATTTAAAGGATAAGGCACTTCCTTATTCCTGTCCGCAAGCATTCGTTCAAATCTTTCAGCTTCTTTTTCAATAGTTGCATCAAGAGCAGCCGGCTTCTTATACGCTGTAATACTGTGCCAGCTCTTATCAAGCTGATGCTCTTTCATAGTTTGCTCATGCCACTCTTTTTCTTCTGTATGCCATTCGGTATCCTCTGTATGCCATTCTTTATCTTCAGTATGTTCTTCAACAGGAACTTTTCTCATTTCAGCTTTTTCAACATCTGATTCCATATTCCTGCGGCCGGTATAATCAATTTCACCTTTAAATAGTCCCTCTATCTCTTTCATAATATCGTATTCTGTCTGTTTAGGTGACTGGTCATAACTCTGCGAAGGCCGGGTACTTTTCCTCTGACTGTCAGGAGAATTTGATGTACCGGGGGGCGTTTTTTCCTTTTTCTTAAACAGGGAATTAAGGAATGCAAAGATAATTATCAGGTATATTATTATCTGGAAATAGTCGCTCATCAGCTATCTTTATCTTTCTTTCTCTCAGGTTTGGAAATAGCGTTTCTCATATCTGTATCAGATTGAATATTCTTCATACCGTAATAGTCCATAATACCGAGATTTCCTGATCTGAATGCTTCCGCCATTGCTTTTGGAATTTCAGCTTCAGCTTCAACAACACGGGCGCGCTGTTTAGCTACTTCTGCGATATTCTCCTGCTCAGTTGCAACTGCTGCTGCTCTTCTTTCCTCTGCTTTTGCACGAGCAATCTTCAAATCAGCTTCTGCCTGGTCTGTCTGCAGTTTAGCACCAATATTTTCGCCGACATCCACATCTGCAATATCGATGGAAAGTATCTCAAATGCAGTACCTGAATCAAGTCCTTTAGCTAGTACGCTTTTAGAAATTCTGTCAGGATTTTCCAGTACATGTTTATGAGAATCACTTGAACCGATAGTAGACACTATACCTTCACCGACTCTTGCCAGTATTGTTGCTTCGCCCGCGCCGCCAACGAGTCTCTCTATATTTGCCCGAACCGTAATTCTGGCAATTGCTTTCAGCTGAATACCATCTTTAGCCACTGCAGCAACCACCGGGGTCTCAATCACTTTTGGTATGACTGACATTTTGACAGCTTCCAGGACATCTCTGCCTGCCAAATCGATAGCCGTGGCACGCTCAAATGTCAGTCCCAGGTTCGCTTTATCTGCAGAAACCAGGGCATTGATTACTTTTACAACATTCCCGCCTGCCAGGTAGTGAGCTTCAAGTTTGTTCTGTTCAACCTTAATGCCCGCCTTTGTAGCTGTTATCATGCTTCTGACGATAACCACAGGAGGTACTTTTCTGAGGCGCATACCTATCAGATCCTTAAAAATCTTCAGTTTTACACCGGAAAAATATGCGGTAATAAAGAGTCCAATAGGAACAAAATAGAGGAAAACAATTAAAAACAGGATTATTGCGATTATTAATACGATTGATAGTCCGGTCAGTGCTTCCATTTTCGAAATCTCCCAGGAATATATTATTTAATTGGATTTTAATTTAACTATATATTTACTTTATTAGTAATTAATGGATAGTAAATTGGACGGTATTGTTTCAGTAGTCTGCGTTTTAGAAAAATTGTCATTTTTACTGCGCTGATTAACACTAAGAATTGATATAACCTACACATGCAACATACCTCACTTTTAATGGTATAATAATTGTTTAATTATTAGAGAGTACGGATACGGAAAGTAACGGATACAGAAACAAGATATTAAGTAAATATTAATAATAATAAAGAGAGTTTTTTAGAATTTGTGCTATCTTGATTGCAGAATTATCTATTTATATATTAACAAGAGTTGTTTAGCATAAGAGTAAAAAACCTCAT
>DATFVA010000483.1:0-8234 GCA_035260565.1 Ignavibacteriaceae bacterium
CACGAGGGAACGGTAATTATGTAAAAATCAGGCACAACTCTGTTTATACCACACAGTATCTGCATATGTCAAAATTTGCAAAGGGGATCAGAAGCGGAGCAAGTGTTAAACAGGGACAGATAATAGGCTTTGTCGGGAGCACGGGACTTGCTACAGGGCCGCATCTATGTTATCGCTTTTGGAAAAATGGCGTCCAGGTGGATCCGTTAAAAGAAAAAATACCCTCATCCAAACCCATTGACGATAAGTATAAAGATAGATTTACTAAGGTTAAAGACTCAATAATCGATGAGCTGAATAAAATTCAATATAAGGATTCACTTTCCCGGAAGCTTGCATCCGGAGTTTAAGATTTGGTTCCTTTCTCCTGCTTATCACCTTCATTATGATTTCCAGTCAATACTTCTGAAAGTTTTTCTCCCCCCTTTATTCCAAAATCCAGTGTCCGGATCGGGAATGGAATCATTATGGCATTTTCATCATAAGCTTTCTTAATTTTCTGAACTGCTTCACTAATGCTGTGTTTATACTCTTTCTGGGTAGTGTAATTTGTCCAGATCCTTACAACAAAATTGATCGAACTATTTCCGAACTCAGAATAAAATAATTCAATTTCTTTGTCAGTTATTCTGTTAGGAACGTCTTTCACAGCCTCGATGGTTATTCGTTTTACTTTATCAAGGTCATCGCCGTAAGATACTCCAACATTCAAATCTATTCTTCTTCTGCCGGTCTGACTGTAATTTATCAACGGATTTTGAAATACATCTTTATTGGGGATAAGTACTCTCTCACCCTGAGGTGTGGTTATATTAGTTGTTCTGAGAGTAATCTTACTGACTGTTCCGAAAAATTCATTAGACTTAATAATATCATTTATTCTGAACGGCTGATGGATAGTAAGGATTATCCCGCTGATAAAATTAGAGGCGATGTCTTTAAATGCGAACCCTATTGCCAGGCCTATAATCCCTGCTCCGGCAAGCAGGGTAGTAACTGCCTTATCAAGATTTAATATTCCCAGGGAGATAAAAAATCCCACCAGGAAAACCATCAGGAACATCATCTGAGAAACAAGCCTTATAACAGCAACGTGGTCGGAGAATTTATTCAGGACTTTCGATGTAAATCTCTTAATTATCCTTGCTATGATGTAAAAAAGGAGGAGTACGACTACTGCAACCGCAATATTCGGAAGCATCTGAATGAGAGTATTCAGCCAGTCCTGAAGCTTCCCGACTACAGAATTATAAACGTTTTTAACATTCATAAGGAACTGCCATATATTTATTCTATTGAATTTAAGATTTAGGGATTCTGGTTATGTGACGTGTATAACCAGCAGAAAACAGGTGCAGGTTTTTTATTGTCTTTCACTCTATTCTAATTGTTTTATATATTTAAGTTTATAGAATATTTGAGTAATACTATACCGGGATCAATCCCAACAATCATCATTAATAAAATTGCCGGAGTTAACATTGTCATTTAAAAGTGGTTTAAGGAGATTCTTTGGAATAAAATCAGATGAAGAAAAAAACAAGGAGAAAACTTCAAAAGAAAAAACCAAAGATTTTTTTGAATCCCTGCTTTTTGCGGGAATAGCTGCATTTTTCATTATAACCTTTGTCATTCAAAATACACGTATTCCAACAGGCTCCATGGAAGATACAATTCTTGTAGGTGATTTTGTCCTTGTCAATAAATTCATCTACGGTTCATCTTCACCCAAATATATTCCTTTCACAGAAGTTGAAATCCCTCATTTTACTCTGCCTGCGTTCCGGGATCCAAGACCGATGGATATAGTAGTCTTTGAGTTCCCGGGGGCACGGGATAAACTTAAAGCCGATGAGCTTGGAGTAAATTATGTAAAACGATGTATAGGCACTCCGGGCGACACTATACAGATAATTGATAAAGTCGTTTATGTTAACGGGAAGCAATTCTGGATTCCGCCGCATATAAAGTATCTCCAGCCATACCCGGAGCCGAAGGGGATGGTAGAACCGCGTCTTTTTCCAAAAGGGATGCCCTGGAATGAAGATAATTACGGACCGCTCGTCGTACCGAAAAAAGGTTATACAATTCCATTAAACGTAAATAATATCGAACAGTGGGAAACAACAATCGACAGGGAGTATGGTAAAAATGTTGTCGGTGTGCAAAATGGTATGGTTACTATCGAAGGCAAACCGGTTACCTCCTATACATTTAAAAAGGATTATTATTTTATGATGGGAGATAACAGGGATGACAGTCTCGACAGCAGGTTTTGGGGTTTTGTTTCAAGAGATATGGTTGTCGGAGAAGCATTTATTACACTTTTTTCATGGGACAGAAATATTCCTTTCTCCGACTTTTTCAGGTTAATCGGGTCGATACGGCTTGACAGAGTACTAAAATTATTGAATTAATATAAAAACCAGAAGGATAAGCTGCGTTAAACAATGGATTTATTAAATATTGAGTATGAGAAGTACAAACTTAAAAACGGATTAGAAGTAATTCTGCATAAAGACGATAACCTGCCGCTTGTTGCCGTTAATTTATGGTACAGGGTGGGTTCGGCAAATGAGAAACAGGGGGGAACCGGAATGGCTCACCTGTTCGAACATATGATGTTCCAGGGATCGGAAAACATTCCTAAAGAAATGCATTTCAAATACATCCAGGAGGCAGGGGGCAGTCTGAATGGTTCAACCAACTTTGACAGGACAAATTATTATGAAAAGCTTCCGTCAAATTTCCTTGAGCTGGCTCTCTGGCTTGAATCAGACAGAATGGGGTTCTTCCTTCAGGCGCTTACCCAGGAAAAACTTGATAATCAGAAAAGTGTGGTTATCAATGAAAGACTGGAACGATACGATAATCAGCCATACGGTTTAGCCTGGGAAATCCTGCTATCCAATCTTTATCCCCTGTATCACCCCTATAGCTGGCCTACTATCGGCCTTATCGACGATATCTCCAGGTTCACCCTGGACGAGGTTTCTGCATTCTTCAAAAGATACTATTCTCCTTCAAATGCATCGGTTACGGTAGCTGGTAATTTTGATGAAAAATTTGTGAAGGAAAATATTGAAAAATACTTTTCAGAAATTCCCGATTCCATCGAGCGTGTTGAAATAAATTCATCTTCAGTCAAACTTGAAAGTGAAAAACTCATTACCAGGGAGGAAAATGTACAACTTGAAAGAATTTACCTGGCATGGTCTTCAGAAAAAGCTTATGGAAATGACGATGCTGCACTTGATATCCTGGCTGATATATTATCGGGATCCAAAAACTCGAGATTATATAAGAATCTGGTTTACGAAAAGGAGCTTGCTCAGGATGTTTCTGCTTATCATTACTCCGGTAAGCTTGCAGGACACTTTATGATAATTGCTACTGTTAAAAAAGAGAAGTCGCCTGATACCATAAAGGATGAAATATTTAAAGAACTTGGTATGATAGAGAAGAATGGCATCACTGAACGCGAATTGAAAAAAACTAAAAACAATATAAGATCAGGTTTTATTTTTTCTCTCCAGAATCTCGATGCAATGGCAAACCAGCTTAATTACTATAACTATTTCCTGAATGAACCCAATTCGTTCAATTATGACTTAAACCGCTACAATATGGTGACCATAGATAAAATAAAGTCCGTTACCAATGATTATTTTTCCAAACCGTATATCGAATTGAGGGTAAAACCAAAAAAATGAGTTTAGAAGTTATCAGAAATAAAAAACCACCGCGCTTAAGGAAAATTAAATTCAATCTCCCCGAGGTAATAAAGTTTAAGCTGGATAATAATCTGCAGGTTTATTTTATTCAGAAGAGCACTCTTCCTTTGCTGAGCATGAGTCTCGTGACTGAGGCCGGAAGCAAATATGATCCTGCCGGTAAAAAGGGATTAACAAATTTGCTGGCTATGGCTGTCGATGAAGGAGCCGGTGATTATGATTCGCTGCAGTTAAGTGACCAGTTTGAAATTCTGGGGGCCAGTTTCAGTATAAGCTGTGATCAGGACTCCGTTTATTTTTCGCTGCAGGTGCTTAAGGATGAATTTGAGAGAGGGCTTGAGCTCTTTTCGACCATCCTTATCGATTCGCATTTGTACGAAGCGGATCTAAGCAGGGAAAAACGAAAAATTAAAACCAGAATACTACAGACCAGCGACGAGGCAGATGAAATTGCGAACGAGGTATTTGAATATAAATTATTTGGAAATAATAACCCTTATGCATACCCGACAATCGGTTACAGTGATGATATCGATTCAATTTCACTGCAGGATATAAAAGATTTCTACAACCATTTTATAGTTCCCGAAAACTCGTTTCTTGTAGTAACCGGAGATTATGAAACAGAGAGTTTAAAGAACATCTTAAATAAATATTTTCGAACCTGGTCCCGTTCTTATATAACGAAACCCAGGATAACAGATGCGGACATCGAACAACCGGGTTTATATATCATTGATAAAAAAGATAGTGTGCAGAGTGAAATAAGGACAGGACTGATTTCTTACAAAAGAAATGACTATGACTTTTATGCAAGGAGCATTCTGAACCTTATATTAGGCGGACAGTTTTCAAGCAGGTTAAACCTTAATCTGCGTGAGCATAAGGGTTTTACGTACGGGGTATATTCCCGCTTTATTTATTTGATGTCTTCGGCTTATTTATTTGTCTCAACTTCCGTTTCTTCTGAAAACACAGGGGCTGCTTTAACTGAAATTTTCAAGGAGATTAAAAAGATCAGAAACGGGATAACCAAAAAAGAACTTGAGTTTGCAAAATCTTCACTGATCAGGAAATTTCCATCAAGTTTTGAATCATACAGACAGATTGCCTCTAATGTCATCGGTCAGATTATCCATACAATGCCGGAAGATTACTTTGAAACATACATTGATGAGATCAAAAAAGTAACCCGGGAAAGGATAATTAAAGCTGCTGAGGATAACCTTTTCCCTGATAAATTAACAACTGTAATCGTCGGCAGTAAAGAAAAAACAGCGGCACAACTCAAAGATATTTACCAGGGTGAAATAATAGAACTTGATGAAAAAGGGTCATCTCTGCAGAGTTTATAATTCAGTGATTAATCATTACCGAGGGATTGATAAACTTATAGCCTGTTTTTCTGAGAGAGGCAAGAAACGGAGGCATATCGAGGAAGTCTTCCGCAGAAATCAAAAACAACCGGTTCTTATTTAAATCCGCTCTTATGGCAGTCAATATTCCATCAGGAGAGGAATTTGCCGGTTCAGTAAATCTATCCATTCTGATTAAAGTTATATTTCTTTTTGAAAATTCCTGTCTGATCATAGCATAATGCATCGAGTTATAGATGTCAGAATTCTGATCAATCACAAAGAAAGCCGCACTCTGAAATTTTCCAAGGATAGATAATATCGAATTTTTAATCCGCCTTGATGAATAACCAGTTTTTAATTTAAATTCCAGTTCCGGGATATCGTCATTCAGTAGGACTGCAGCTTCTTTCTGATTATCTTTTAAGGTCTTCAGAAACTGTTGTGAGTGTTTGGAAGGAGTAAGGAGTCCGGTAAAATGTTCCGGAATTAAAAGAAGGTTTTGAAGTTTTTCGTTATTTAATTCTTCAACTCCAGTCAAAACGAATCCTATGGTATCTGTTCTCCGGTTTATTGTATTATTATATCGCATTACTGCTCTGAGTTTAAGATTATCACCCGATAAAATTTTTAGTTCCGTAGAATTATCCGATTTAAACTCGGAGGAAAGGATATGAACATCATTCGTATCGAAATGATCCTGTACTTCGCGGAGAAGAAGGCTTACAGGCAGGTCAGCGGGGACAGCAACATTATAATTGAATTTAAGTGAATCATCCTTGCGGCCGGAGACTTTTGAGAGAGTGATCCATGATGAATCTATATTATAATTATTAAGAGATGCGAGGAACTTTTTGTTGATTACGTCGGCAGAGAGTTCTATTCTATCAGGAGGTTTCGGATGGTAATACTTTTCCAAAACAATATTTAACGTAAGAAGCAGGATAACAGCAATCAGTAAAACCTGGATCACAGTGCTTTTAGTAAAAATGATTTTCATCAAGAGAAATACCGGAGTTTCATTTTATCGATCTTTAAAGTCTGCCTTCCTTTTTTCAAGAAATGCAGATGTCCCTTCCTTAAAATCTTCAGTACCGCAGCATAACGCAAATAGGCTGGCTTCGTAATTTAATCCTTCTCTTTGTGAAATTTCTTTTGTTGCAGTAACAGCCTTCACAGCAAACCGCACAGCGTGGCGGGCTTTCGAAATAATTTTGTTTGCCATTTCTTCAGCTTTAGCCATCAGTTCAGCCTGGGGATAAATATGATTAACCAAACCGATGCGGAAAGCCTCCGATGCATCTATCATATCTCCTGTAAGGATGTATTCCATTGTCCTTCCTGGATTGATAAGCCGGGCAAGTCTCTGTGTACCGCCGTATCCAGGAATAAGCCCGAGGTTAACTTCAGGCTGACCAAACCTGGCGTTCTCGGATGCTAATCTTATATGACATGCAAGAGCAAGTTCACATCCTCCGCCAAGTGCGAACCCATTGACAGCCGCAATCACCGGCTTATCCATGCTCTCAATGAGGTTATAAACCGATTGACCCTTCTCCGCAAAAGATCTGGCTGAAATCATATTGAGCATATGTAATTCGGATATATCGGCTCCGGCCACAAAAGCCTTCTCACCGCTTCCAGTAATTATAACGGCCTTTATAGAATCATCATTTTTAATAGAATTGAATACATCGTTCAGTTCGTTTATGGTGAGGTCATTTAATGCATTAAGTTTATCCGGCCTGTTAATTTTAACTATTGTTAAAGAACCTTTGGTTTCAATTAATAAATTCTGATAAGACATTTTTTTCTCCTAATAAGCTATATAAAGAGGGAGTCTTACTTTGAGATCGATTCCCACATATTGTGTGGACTGAAAATAATTATAAGTAGCCATAACTTCCAGCAGGAACATAGAAATTCCCACTCCGCCGCTAAGTCCGAGCCTTGAATTATTTTCTACAAAGTTACTTCTGCCGGTACCCGATTTAAACTGATGCAGCACCTGCGTAAAGTTATATGCGGCTGATACTTCAACAATCGGCATAAACAAAACAACATTTTCAAGCAGGGGGGAAAAGAAATATCTTACGCCCACAGTAAGAGGGAAAGAATTAATAGAGTAGTTAGAATAATCGGATGATTGATAAAAAGTCTGAGATCCCGGGAACTGCTGAAAGCCCAGCTTTGCAAAAAGAAAAACCGGAAGGTATTCATTGTCAGTATAGTCAAGTTCTGCATCAAATCCATAGCCGAAGGAAGACTGATTAGAAAAAGAACTGATAGGAAACCTGGGACCGACACCGAAAACAAGGAATAAACCCCGGGCTTTTTCAGACGGGAGAGTTCCCGCAAAAAGAGGAAAAGATGAGACTATTAAAATTATCAGTATAAGTTTTTTCATAGGGAAAACAAATTCATTAACAAAAATAAAAAATAAAGTTTTCCAACCAAATGAAATATGATATCAGGACTAATTTCCCCCGGAAAGTTTCACAAGCTTAGATTCCATTTCCAGGCATTCTTTTCTGAGAAAATTATAAAGCTCTTCAATATGTTTTAACCGGGTACGGAAATTTACCGGGTTTATTCTGAAAAAGACCCGGCCTTTTAATTCCGTTGTAGAAATCCAGAATTTTCCGGATAACTCAGCTTTGCGTGAAACCTCATAATGCAGCAAATCCACCTCAGAGCGAGAGAGTTTATCAGAATCAAATCTAAGGCAAATTGCCGACATAAGAGGATTGACGGCAGGGCGAAGTATTCTATCTTCTTTACAAAGTTTATAAAGATGTTCCGCCTGGTCAATATTTGAATCGATCCACCGGCCGAGCTGCCGGGTGCCGTATCTTTTAAAGCTCATCCAGACCTTCAGGCTCCTGAACCGGCGGCTCTGTTCAAAACTATGAACAAAATACTGGAATCTGTCATTATCAATATTATCTTTAAGATAACTGGGTTGTATTCCGAAAGAAAGAGTTAACTGGCGCTTATCTTTTACAAGGATGCTTCCGGCATCAAGCGGGGCATAGAACCATTTATGAGGATCTATAGTTATAGAGTCAGCAGTTTCTATCCCTTTTAATAATCCTGTCCTTTTTTCAGATAACAGCACCCCTCCGCCGTAGGCTGCATCTACATG
>DATFVA010000484.1:0-4527 GCA_035260565.1 Ignavibacteriaceae bacterium
TCACCTGAATTTCCGTTGAGGTAAGGACACTCATCCGTTTTGCCTTCAAAGTAAGGACAGCCATTCTGCGCTTCACTGTTCTCTTTCATATAAGGACATGATGAACTTCCTTTCTCCGTTCCGCTCAGATAAGGACATTGAAGCTGTGAGTTGTTTAGCTGATGGTTTGCAAGATAAGGACATTTCTTTGCAGCGTCGGGTTTATTCCCCTTTTCAACCAGCATATCCGAAGCTGTAAATGTTAAAGTTAAAATAAATGCCAGAAGAACTAATGAAAACTTTTTCATATAACACCGTTCTTTTGTTGTAAAGGGAATTCTTTAATGTAAAATAACAAATATTATCCTGAATGCAACAATAATCTCTCTGATGTCACACCCTGGTTCCCCTGACAATACAACCCTGGAAATACTCCGTCATACCTACGATCCGAATACGTCCTGAATACGTCCTGAATACGTCCTGAATACGTCTTGAATACATTCTGAATACGTTCTTAATATTCCTTTAGTTCTGTCCAAATATTATCCATTTATTGATAGATTTGGTTTAAATATTAGTTTAATGTGATTTTCAAATAATTACCACTTTAATTATTTTATGATTCCTGATTTCGGAATTTATCAAACTAAAAAAGCGGGAGCTGTGACTAATCATTACCCTATCACCAAAAAACATCTGATTATTTTTCTGGTATTCTCGTTTGTTAACTATAGCTGTTATTCTTATTATGAAATCAAGGATGCTGATCCAAAGAAAGCAAGCCTTTCGGGTGTAACAAAAGTTGAATTAAAGAATAAAAGGATAATAGAGCTGGATGAGCAGGAATTTATAGAATATCTTACAGATACTACGATTGTTGTAAAACAAGGGTCAAATGAAGAGAGGTTCAACCTGTCAGAAATAAGTAAGGTTTATGAAACCAGGTTTGATTTAGTTTCAACTCTTTTTGCTTCTGCAGGCGTCCTCTTTATTAGTGTGTTGATATTTGGTCTCTTAATGGATTCGTTCTACAGTCCCGGAGGTTAGGGTATATCTTAACTGCTCCGGATATCATCCCGGGAACTATGAAAAAAATTCAGAAAGAGCTTACTTTTTCTTTAGAACAAATCCCGAGGTGGGCTGCACCTCAATTTCTGTTACCACATTTCCCTGAGGTTCGGTGCCTGCATATTCGGGTGATACCAGGACTTCCCACTCGCCTTTAGGGAGATGGAATTCCTCATCGCTATCGGGATGAGCGTTGAAAAGGATGATAAATTCATCGCCGTTATATTTTATATGATATCCCAGCGCGAACTGATTGTCCTTTATATCATAGAAAGTAATATCCTCATACCCAGCTCTTCTAAACGCCTCATATTTGTTCCTGAGTGATATCAGTCCCTTATAATAATTCACCAGCTCGGAATTCATTTCAGCATACTCATAATTGATATAATTGGTTTCATTATCCTTGTTGTAGCTGTTGTGATCTATTCTTCCCATTTCAGGATCATCAACATTTACATCCTTCGGGATCACCTTACTTCGCGCAAATTCCTGTCCCGAGTGTATCATCGTCATTCCCCGGGAGGTGAGAAGGAAAAGAGCTCCAAGCTTATTTAGCTTCAGCTGCTCAGGAGTAAGCTTAGCATTATTATAGACATCAGTTATCACTTCATCCGGCTTCATCTTCCCCAGTACTATGCGGATAAAATCGCCCAGTGTATAGCCGTCGTGCGACTCAAGGTAATTAACCGAATGCTCTTTCTTCTGAAACAAACCAAGCGAATCCCTTATAAGGGTGCCATTAACATAACTTTTAATTCTGCCGGGGTTATTATTCCCGTACCATTTCCCGAATATCCATCCTGATCCATTTACAGGATTTTCACCTTTGATGCCGTTCCTGATCTGGTCGTTCCACGAACCCCATCCTCTCACAGAAAAGCCGGCCGGATCATAACCTCCACCCCATGGTTCACATACAAAGACGACAGCAGGATTTATTTTCTGCGCTTCATGTATAATCGTCTCAATTGTCTCCCAGTCGATCAGTTTGCCGAGATCAAATCTAAAGCCATCAATATGATATTCCTTCATCCAGTAGAGGATACTTTCAACAATCATTCTGCGCATCATAGGACGTTCAGTCCTAATGTCATTCCCCGTGCCGCTCTGAGAAATAAAATGGCCGTTCTCATCAAACCGGAAGTAATAATCCTTATCAATCTCCTTCAGGTTCCCGGTTTCATATTCTGATAAATGATTATAGACTACATCCATCATCACAGCAATACCCTCTTTATGAAATGCCTTCACCATATCCTTAAAATCGTTCACCGGCTTTGCTGTAGTACCGCTCCAGGTATTCCAATTTAACTGGTCTGTTCTTTCGCTATAATAAGATTCAGGAGCAAAGAATGCCGCTGTCATATATCCCCAATGATTCCTTTCATAAGGATTCCATGAATTAAAGCGTCCGTTAAGTGTATCTTTATAAGGACTTTCAATATTCGCAAACTCCTGCGAAGGAAGCAATTCAACCGTATTAATACCAAGATCTTTTATATAGCTTAATCCACCGGTTTTGCCTTTCTCTGTTAAACCCAGGTAGGTTCCTCTTTCCGAGACACCCGAGCTTTTATCTTCAGTCATATCCCGGACGTGCATCTCATAAATGATAAGATCACGCCAGTCGTATTTAATCCACTGGTCGTCTTCCCAGTTGTATTCACCTTCCTTCACCACGATCGAATGTCTCGGCGTAAAATAGGTATTATAAGAAGCAACGGCCTTCGAGTACGGATCGATACACAGCACCGGTTCTTCTCCCGGCTGCTGAACTTTATAGTTATAATATTTTCCGTAGAGTTCACTGTCAACCGAAACTTCCCACACACAATTTTCATCCTTCGTCATTGCATATTCGGTTCCCTGTTCATCCGAGGGTTCTTTAAAAACAATAAGAGACATACTTTCAGCCGAAGTTGAAAAAACGCGGAACATCGTTCTGCCGTTCTCAACAAAAGAACCAAGTTTTTTATCAGAATAATATTTGTCAAGTTCCTGCAGATGTTTAAGGAACTCAACCTGCTTTTTACTTCTCTTTATTTTTGTTTTATCAGTGACAAACAATTCACTACCTGTAATTTTATTGCTAATTAGAACGGTTAAAAGCACACAGCTTATGATCGAATATAATTTCATTTTTATTAAATGATTTAATTGTGACCTATTCCCCGGCGAGGATCTTACCATCGACCACTGGAGTAACGCAGATAAGAGGACTCTCTGGCAATTTAAAATTAGAGAAGATCTCTTCGAACAGCCGAAACTGCATACCTCTCTTCTCAAGTTTGGAGAAGCGGTTATAGTTCATAAACTTACCATACTTATCAGTCGGAGCATCGAAGCGGTAGGCTGAATCAAAATCATCCTTTGCCCGGCTCTTAAGAAATTTAATTTTATTATCATCGCCGCCCTCCCTTTCATAAGCAACAGCGCGAAACTCCTCCACAATGTTATTATTGATAATAAGATATATATTCAGGATAATTTCATTCATTACGTATTCTTATTATTTAAGCTAAAAAATCCGAGCACAGCTACATAGCCGAATGCGAACTTGCAGAGGATGCTCTCTATAACACTGAGTAAACCCGGCAAATTTAATAAAAGGAGGATAAAAGATGCTACAACAGGGACAACTAAAAAATAGTGACCAATTATTAATAGCCGTGTCTGTTTTACCGGTATACTCCTGTTATTAAGATTACGGTATAATAAGAAAAATGAAATAAAGATCGGGAGGTAATAAAACGCGCCATATAGAGTCCCGAGCGGATAAGTGTAGGCAGCATAAAGAACCGTGCATTTAACTACCTCAAATTTATCGATTACACCCGCATAATATATGACAAAGAAAATTGCAGGAAGAAAAATGAGCGGTGCAGGTTTGAATTTGACATTGAGGTAAGTTAATACAAGAAGCAGGCTTAACGGCGGAAGTGAGGATATTCCCGCGAAAGCCGTGTAAGCCATGGCGGGTGCTTTAATCCCTATCCCGCATATAAGATATTCTATTACCTGGTAGCCTGCAACCAGCAGCACAATAAAGAACACCAGGAAATTCAGCTTATTCTTATCGGCAAACACGACCAGGTTTACCAGCAATACAATTTCAATGCACGCGATTAAAAGAGAAACAATTCCGTCGAGGTTATTCAAGATATATTATGGGTATATTTTAAAATCATCCATAAATATATAAAAATGTAATATGCGGAAATATATTAATATGGACTGCCGCCACTTTCTGCAACTTTCAGAAGAAGGTTTTTCGATATTGATTAACCGGTTAACTGTGCTTACAGGAAAGGTAAGCGCAGTTAACCGGAACGAACTTTAGCACATCCTATTTAAGGCAGGCATATTACTATTGATGAATTTGTCTCAGGTATGAAATTATATCGGATAACTGCTGGTCATTATAGGCCGGGTTTCCGCCTTTCGGAGGCATTGACACACCGGTAGTGTTCAGCG
>DATFVA010000485.1:0-2027 GCA_035260565.1 Ignavibacteriaceae bacterium
TTGCCTGCCCTATTTCTCTCAGACTGCATACATACCCCGGAAAGAATAATTTCACAAATGGAATAAGAGGAGCAAAAAGTTTGTACATGGTTAAAGTATTATTCAATCCCTTTGTGGGTATAATCAGAGCGGGACGAAACATATAAGCATCTTTAAACCCGAGGTTAAGGATATAATTCTCAGTTTTTCCTTTAACCCTCGCCCACATAAGTTTTCCTTTTTCCGAGCTGTCAGTACCCGAACCTGAAACGTAGCAGAAGGTCATTACAGGATTAAGTTCATGAAAAGTATCGGCAAAATTCTTTGTAAGATCAAAAGTAATTTTTCGGTATATATTTTCTTTCTTGCCGACCGACGTCGTACCGAGGCAAAAAAAACATGCATTATAACCGGCAAGCTGGGCCTTGATGAAAGTAAGATCATAAAAATTACCGTGAATAATTTCCTTCAGCTTCGGATGAGTTAAATTACAGCTCCTTCGGTTTATCACCAATACGGATTCAACGTCAGGATGGTTAAGACATTCGTGAAGAACACCTTCTCCTACCATTCCGGTTGTTCCGGTTATTATGGCATTTATTTTCATAACTAAAAATCTATTTTTTATTTTTTACGTATATCAACTTAAATCTTCCCTTTTGATTTTCAGTTATTTCAAATTTATTAATGGAATTTATCAGGGGAGTAAGTTTCTGAAAACCGTAATTTCGGGGATCAAAATTAGGCTGTTTCTTCTGAAGGAGATTTCCCACATCACCAAGGAATGCCCAGCCGTCCTCATCTGCAAGATCGGATATCGTAGTGGAGATCAGTTTTATGAGAGCGGGAGTAACTTTTTCTATTTCATTTTTCTTGGTCGTCTTATCTTTTGAAACTTCAGCTTCTGTTTCGTCAGACTGGTTTTTAAGAATCTCCACGTATATGAATTTATCACAGGCAGCGATAAAAGGTCCGGGGGTTTTCCTTTCACCAATCCCGTATACTTTCATCCCTGCTTCACGTAGTCGCGTTGCAAGCCTGGTAAAATCGCTGTCGCTGGAAACCAGGCAGAATCCATGCACTTTTTCAGTATACAAAATATCCATTGCGTCAATTATCATGGCGGAATCTGTAGCATTTTTCCCGGTGGTATAACTGTACTGCTGAATCGGTGTAATGGCATTTTCCAGTAGCAGGTTTTTCCACCTTGTGGGGTTCGGTTTTGTCCAGTCGGCGTAGATTCTTTTTATGGTAGGACTGCCGTACTTTGCAATCTCTTCCATCATTTCCTTAACGTATGCTGAAGGGATATTATCTCCGTCAATCAGCACTGCTAACCTTAAATCTGTTTCCATTTTATTACTTACTTTTTGGGAATTATTTTAAGTGGAAAATAGGAAATAATCTGCACTTATCCTCTCTATCATACGCTGTCCGAATAATTTAAGTATGAAGAATTTTTCCTGCTTGTCATGTCCCTAAACTGGATGTTGAGTCCATCCCTGCCGGAAGAACTCCCGCTTTAGTGCAACTTGCGGCGGTGGCTGATCTGTCCCGATTGTTGTGTTCATCAGATCGGGAGTGCCCCACCTAGCTGCTGATT
The DNA here is from genome assembly GCA_035260565.1 of Ignavibacteriaceae bacterium. Lineage (GTDB taxonomy): Bacteria > Bacteroidota > Ignavibacteria > Ignavibacteriales > Ignavibacteriaceae > DATFVA01. The sequence goes on from DATFVA010000485.1 coordinate 1,583, forward strand.
TGTGTGGTGGGAAGTATCGAAGCCGCCGGTCTCAAAGAATCATTCAGCAAATCTCTGCGAAGAGCACATCTGTGCTTATAATAAGAATCTAACCCAGGTAATTTTTGAGATTATTTCCAATAATCTGCTTCCAACCTTCAGCAAAATTCGCTTTAGCAAAATCAGGATTGCTTTCGGGAAATGTTTCGATAGAGCTATGAGTCAACCTCAACCTGGTTTTATCCCCCTCAGGAAAGAGTTCGAAAGTGACATAGGTAATTCCTTCATAACCATCATACCGCCAGCTGTGGGAAAGTTTCCTGCCCGGAATAACCTCCGTTATCTTACAAATGTGCAGGTACTGTTTATCTTCACTGGGTCCGCCTGAAAACCTGAATTCAAATCCCGGTTCGGGTCTGAACTCCTTCAGATCAAAGTACCATTTTTTCATTTCATCTTTATCAGT
>DATFVA010000486.1:0-2653 GCA_035260565.1 Ignavibacteriaceae bacterium
TAAGCATACCGGTAACATTCGGCGGAGGAATAACTATAGTATAGGGTTTTTTACTTTCGTCTACTTCCGAATGGAAGATATTGTTAGCCGCCCAGTAACCATACCATTTATCTTCTACGGTAAAGGGATCGTAAGCTTTGGAAATTTCAGTATTTATTTTCTCAGTCATTAGTATCTCAATATTTCTTTATTTTCAAGTGTAAATATACGGAAAAAATGAAAGTGGTGAGGGAAGGGAATTTGTATCATTCAAATTCACATACTTTATAGTAAATAGCCGAATTTAGTGTTTATATAAAATAATATATGGCTGATTGATGATACCAAAATGATAAGATATACTATCCCACTTTTAAGTAAATTTTATGGCAAGCTTCCTGACTTTTGACATTTAGTGCGGTAGAAGTTTCCAATTCACAATCATTTCAGTTAAGGGGCTATTCATAATATCTTTAGTTGGTGAATAAAAGATGAATACTTTTTTCGTTAATTTATCATGAATGTGAGTCTCTGTAATATCCCAAATTAAATCACGTATTTTCCTTATGGATAGATTGGTTGAAAGCTCTAAATATTTTTCTATTATCAAAGCAACAAAACAAATCAATACATGTGCGCGTATTGCCTCTTCCTTGTAATGGAAAATAGGTCTGGTTTCTAAATCAGTCTTACTCATACGAAACGATTGTTCTACTCTCCATAAATTATGGTAACGGGCAATTACTTCTTCGTTTGATAAATCTGACTCGGCAATATCAGTGCAGTAGCCTTTTATTCCTAAAAGAAGTTTGTGCTTTTCAATTAATGGTTTGTTAAGCTCTACCATTTCTTCAGATAATTTTTTTACAAACTTTACTCTCTTCCCACTGGAGTTCTTTGATACCAATTCTTCTGCTTTCTTTATCTGTTTATTCAAATCATTTAGCTGCTTGTTGTAGCGTTTAGTCGAAAAATCACATATCAGATCACCGTGGATTGACGGGAACCGAAGTGAAACACCTTCTTTATCCTTCAAACTATTATGAATCTTTTTTATAAAACCAAGATTGGTGTTGGATAATCTTGCACCAACTATGTATGAAATCTTTTTCTGTTTTAACTCCTTCAGTCTTTCCTCGGACAACATTGCTGCATCTGCAACTACTATTGGCTTTGTTTGTTTATGCTCACTTATGAATTCTTCTATAATTGGAAGCATCTTCTTTCCCTCGAATGTGTTACCGGAAAAAACTTCATACGACAATGGAAATCCCGATTGTGTTACTAATAATCCGATGACAACTTGTGGTTGTTGTGGTTTATTATCTTTTGAGAATCCTGGTATGCGCAACTCATCTGAGTTGAATGTTTCGAAATATAGAGTAGTAACATCATATAAAACAAAATAAAATTGCTCATTAAATTTTTTTACCGCCACACTGTATGCTCTTCTTTCAATGTCTTTTTTAAGCTTTACCAGTTTGGGAATCTTACGATAAATACGCTGCGAATAGTTTATTCCAAAGTAGTGCTTGAGCAGCATTATTGTTCTTAATTTTGATACAGGTTCAAGCAAACGCATTATTGATAAGTCTAATAGCAACTCGTCAGTATCCGACAATCCGCATTCCCTAACACAGCACAATAAAAAATTTCTTGCAAATTGATGAGTAACACCAATACATTCTCCATGCTCTACAAATAGAATCTTTTTCTCTGTCTCCGGGAAAAGTGAACTCTGCCCGGAATATTCTTTTATATATTCTCTTGCCTTTTGATAAAGCAATGAAACTTCTTCTTCATCTTTGCTGCTGCCAATGTGCTTTATGATTTTTGCTTTATGACCTTGATATACTACGACCTGTACTGCAAGTGCACCGGATTTTGCTTTTACTTTTCTTACTGATAACATGCACTAAAATAACCATTAGTGCGGTAAAATCGTTATGACAAAAAATTAATCGCTTATATAACAATGAGTTACTGAAACGACTTCCTCCTTTTTTATCGAGCGTCAAAAGTCAGGAACAATATAATTAGTTAAATATTTCAAAAACCGAACTTGAGATTGAGACACAACTAAGAAGGCAGATAACCGAAAAGCTAGATTTTAGAGCTAAAAAACAGAATGCAATTATTGGGTATTGTTTTAATGTGCTTAAAGAAAATGAGCTAAATTATATTTTCCAAACAACTGTGTCTTTCGTGAAACATATTCTTAATGCAAATTATGTTAATTTTTTTGAAGTTAATGCTTTTAGTAGTAAGCTTATCTTAAAAGCTTCCGCCGATTGGGATCAAGAATTAGTTGGAATTAAAGAAATTAACAATGTTTCAAATTCTATCGAAGGTTATAATTTGGCTATAAATGAATCTATAGTTATTATTAATTTCAAGTATGATAAAGATTTCCACTTTAATATGCAATTCAAAAATGAAAAATTTAAAAACGCAATTTGTGTTTTAATTAAAGTAAAAGATATACCATTCGGATTATTAAGCGTGTATTTTAAAGAAAATAAGTTAAATGAAGATACCAAAGATTTCTTGTTATTAATATCAAAAATGATTTCAACAAAAATAGAAATAAAATTAATTTGACGGGATAATATATTATATATATATTTCTCTCAAAAAGAAAACTCGAGAAATAAATTGAAAAATAATTAAATTG
>DATFVA010000487.1:0-3509 GCA_035260565.1 Ignavibacteriaceae bacterium
CACTTTAATTAAACAATTTACTAACAAATTAGTGAGGAACTAAAATGGCAGAGATATTTTTAGAAAAAAAGGACGGACAAGTATTAGCAACCCCGTTTATCTGTTCAGTAAAAATAAAAGAGACAGTTGTCTTTAAAACTAGACAGGACGATTCTTTTACACTTAATATAAAGAATGATGACAAGTTCTTTAACGATAGTTTTTCCAGTACTCCTGTTACGCCGGCTCAGGAAGTTGTTTATACTGTAGGAACTCAAAAAGCTGTTTTACAAAAGAGTTACACGGTCACTGCAGCGTCTGGAGGTTCTACCGCCGCTCCTCCAAGAATAATCATCACTACGAACTAATAAATATTTCAGGTGATGGTTAAGCACGTTTTATATTTAATCATATTTTGTCCGCTGCTTTCTTTCGGCCAGTCTAATACATACCGGTTTGATCATCTTACCACTCAGTTTGAAATTGTGGAAGATGGACTCTCCGGTAATACCGTACTCTGTCTTTTTCAGGACAGCAGAGGATTTCTATGGGTTGGGACATACAGCGGATTGAACCGGTATGATGGTTATAAGGTTAAAGCATACAAGTTTGATGACAGCAAGGAATCAACCATAAGTAATGATATGATAAGGGGAATATGCGAAGATAACGAGGGTAATCTCTGGGTAGGTACGAATAGCGGGTTAAATAAATTTGTCCGGGATACCGAAAGGTTTACACGGTTTTTGAATAGAGACGACGATCCATTGAGCATAAGTAACAACCAGGTAAATGCTGTATGCAAAGATTTAAAGGGAGATATTTGGGCGGCAACAGATAATGGGTTGAATATGTACGATATGAAAAATAAAAAGTTCATACGTTATATGGGCGACCATGATGAACCTTCAGGATTAAAAAACAGCAAGCTCTATTCACTATACCAGGATAAAGACGGTTACATGTGGATAGGCGGAAACAGCTGGTTAAATAAATTCGATCCTGCCAAGAAAGAATTTAGTTCAGTTTTTCTTGACCCATCGCTTGAAGCCGGAGATGCAGGAAGTGCAGTATCAATTTGTGAAGATCATAATGGCTTACTCTGGATTGTTATGTTCCAGGGAGGCATTGCCAGCTATGACAAATCTAATGGCGGATTAATCTATTATTTGAATGATCCCCTGGATAATACCAGCATAAGCTCTAACTCGCTTCGTGTGGTTTTTGAAGATAGCCAGAACAGACTCTGGATTGGTTCTTACGACTCCGGTCTTAACCTGTTCGACAGGGATAAAAAAAAATTCACCCGTATAAGTAAGAGTTATCGTCGTGATGGGCTGAATGATAACGGAGTCTATTCTATTCTTGAAGACAGATCAGGGATACTCTGGTTCGGTACCTGGGCAGGCGGTCTGAATAAATACGGCCAGAAATATAAATTCAAAACGTTCAGCCATAATCCCGAAGATCAAAACAGTCTTGGCAGTAACGAAGTCTATGCTGTTTACGTCGACCAATATAATGAGCTATGGGTAGGAACCGAAACAACAGGACTTGACAGAATTGACAGAGATAGAACAAAAATAACTCATTATTCGCACAGTTCTTCCAACCTTAACAGCATCAGCAGCAACGCTGTTTATACAATCTGCGAAGATAAAAGCGGCTATATCTGGGTCGGGACGGGCGGGAGAGGAGTAAACCGGTTTGAAAGAAGTACAGGAAAGTTTACCTGTTTCAAGCATATCCAGGGCGACCTTTACAGTCTTGGAAATGACATCGTCAGTCAGATGCGCTGCGACAGTAAAGGAAATATATGGATAGGTATGGAAGAAGGAATTGATAAATACATTCAGGGTGAAGATAAATTTGTCCATTACACGCATAAGGATAATGATCCAGGCAGCCTTGACAAACACCTGATATACTCCCTCTATGTGGATCGGATGGACAATATCTGGGCCGGTACAAACGGGGGAGGAATATATAAATATGACAGGCAAATTGATGATTTCAGAAAGTATACCCCTTTCCCAACGGGTAATTCCGTAAACGCCGTTTCTGTTATATTTCAGGATAAAAATGGAAGTTACTGGGCAGGGACTAATGGCGGGATAATAAAATTTGAACCGCAAAAGAAGTTGTTCAGGCTGTATTCAGAAGTTGATGGTCTAATATCTAATACTGTAAACGGCATCCTTGAAGATAATAATGGGAATTTATGGATAAGTACAGGAAAAGGGCTTTCACGTTTCGACCCTGTGGTTGAGAGCTTCACATCTTATGATGCCTCCAGCGGACTGCAGGGAACCGAATTCAATACCTGGGCCTATTTTAAAAATACCGCAGGCAGAATGTACTTCGGAGGGACGAATGGACTTACATCATTTGATCCTTCAGAAATAAAGGACAACCAGCATATTCCAGAGATGATAATCAGTGACATTAATGTGCTGCACACAAACATTGCAATCGGGTATGACAGCATCTTTGGACGAATCATCCTAGAGAAATCTATTTCTGAAACTAAACAAATAGAGCTGAATTATGATGAAAATATTATTTCGTTTGAGATCCTTGCATTGGATTTTAAGAATCCCCGCGGCAATAAATATGCTTTTATTCTTGAGGGATTTGATAAAGAATGGACTTATAAAGATGCCTCTCAGCGTTACATTACCTATACGAACTTAAATCCGGGAAAATATGTTTTCCGTATCAGAGGGTCTAACAGTGATGGGGTCTGGAACGAAGTTGGGACTTCTCTTACTCTGATTGTCAGACATCCCTGGTGGGGCAGCTGGTGGGCTTATTCGTTGTATCTCATTCTCTTTATAACAGCCTTTGCAGGCAGCAGCCGGTTTTACCTCAACCGCAAAGCATTGAAAAATCAGCTAAAACTAGAACACGAACATGCATCAAAGCTGGCGGAAGTTGACAGGATAAAATCAAACTTCTTTACAAATGTTTCACACGAGTTCAGAACCCCGCTTACACTTATAATGGGACCAAGTGACAACATAATAAAAAGCTCTTCCGGTGAAGAAATTAAAAAGGAAGCTGAAACAATAAGAAGGAATGCAGGCAGGCTCCTTCGCCTCATAAACCAGCTGCTCGATCTTTCAAAGCTGGATGAAAAAAAGCTGAAACTCCATGCAGCGGAAGCAAACATAATCTCATTCATAAAAGGAATCGTAATGTCCTTTGAAGCTTTCGCAGAGAGAAAAGATCTTACCCTTAGTATCCAGGCTTCAAAAAATAATATAAGTCTTTACTTCGACAGGGATAAGATGGAGCATATCATCACCAACCTCCTTTCAAATGCAATAAAATTTACTTCAAAGGGGGGATATATCACCGTTAAGATAATAGAGAAAGACGAGGATACTCTGCTTATTAAAATACAGGATACGGGCATAGGAATATCAGAATCGGAATTACCAAAACTATTCGACAGGTTCTACCAGGTTGACAGCTCGCAGACGAGAGAATATGAAGGGAGCGGTCTGGGTCTTTCTTTAACCAAAGAG
>DATFVA010000488.1:0-10154 GCA_035260565.1 Ignavibacteriaceae bacterium
GTCCCCTCTCACCCACTTCGTGGTGATGATATTTCACTTTTATACCGAATTTCTGAAGCAGTTTACTGGCTTGATCTCTGAAGTCATCATATTCATCCCATGGATTTGCAGCGTGATAAGCCTTCTTATAAAATTCCTCTACATGCTCAACTTTATAATATGATGAAGAGGTTCTTGTATCATACTCAACATTCGAAAAAATATAAAATTCAAACTCAGTGCTCCACCAGGAGGAATCTGTACCCGTGGTTTTTTTAAGCAGATCCTTGACCTGCTTGGCAAGATATCTCCCGTCCTGTTTAAAAGGGCTCCGCTTTTCATCAGTTAACGCGATATGAGCATAAAAACTTAATGTAGGTGCTTCGCGGAACGGATCGATCACAGCTGTTTTCAAATCCGGGATGAGAACCATATCGCTATTCTCAACTTTCCTGAAGCCATAGCTTGAGCCGTCAAAACCGACGCCTTCTTTAATCATTTTATCGAGAATTTTATCATAAACAGGAAGCGATATATGGTGAAGTCTCCCTGTTAAATCAATGGCTTTCAGATCAATTACTTCAATCTTATTTTGTTTTATAAGGTTATTACATTTTTGAAGATCATTTACAGGCATTTTACTCCCCGTCAGTTTGAGAGAGCCGGAATTCTCCGGCTCCTTGTGAAAAAATTATTCAGTATAGTTTAATGCGGATAATCCAGGGAACAATGCTACAGTATCCAGTTCCTCTTCTATCCTTAATAACTGATTATACTTTGCAATCCTGTCTGTTCTTGACAGCGAACCGGTTTTAATCTGGCCGGCATTAGTTGCTACAGCAATATCAGCAATAGTCGTATCTTCAGTTTCACCCGAACGGTGACTTATTACGTTGGTATATCCTGCTTTCTTAGCCATTTCGATAGCATCGAGGGTTTCAGTGAGAGTTCCGATCTGGTTAACTTTAATGAGGATGGAATTTGCTATTCCTTTTTCAATACCTTCAGCAAGTCTTTCCGTATTTGTTACAAAAAGATCATCACCAACGAGCTGAATTTTATCGCCCAGCTTTTCTGTCAGGATCTGCCAGCCATCCCAGTCATCTTCTGCCAGACCATCTTCAAGTGAAACAATGGGATATTTTTTAACCCAGCTAGCCCAGAAATCGACCATCTTTTCGATCGGGATTTCTTTATTTGGCGCCGACTTAAAAAGATGATATGCACTTTTCTCTTTGAGGTAGAATTCACTAGCAGCGGGATCTAACGCTATTCCGATTTCACTACCGACTTTGTACCCGGCTTTTTCTATTGCTTCGAGAATCACTTCAATTGCTTCCTCATTTGATTTCAGGTTAGGAGCAAAACCGCCTTCGTCTCCGACGGCTGTATTGTAACCTTTTTTCGTTAAAACTGATTTAAGTGAATGAAATGTTTCTACCCCCATTCTTAATGCTTCAGAGAAACTGGAAGCACCGTAGGGCATAATCATAAATTCCTGGAAATCAACATTATTATCCGCATGCTTACCACCGTTCAGGATGTTCATCATCGGAACCGGAAGAGTGCGTGCATTGGTTCCGCCTATATACCTGTACAACGGCAGGCCCAGGGTTTCAGCTACAGCCTTTGCACAGGCCAGTGAAACGCCGAGTATAGCATTGGCTCCAAGAGATGATTTATTTTCTGTTCCATCCATTGTGATCAGCATATTATCGATTTCAGCCTGGTCCGCAGCATCAAAATCTATCAGCTCCTCTGCAATTCTGTCATTTACATTCGCTACTGCTTTCAAAACACCTTTACCATTATAGCGGGATTTATCACCATCCCTTAATTCAACTGCTTCATGTTCACCGGTAGATGCCCCGCTTGGAACAGCTGCACGACCAATTATTCCTGATTCAAGCTGTACTTCAACTTCAACAGTAGGGTTTCCTCTCGAGTCAAGTATTTCTCTTCCAAGTATATCGAGTATAGTTGTCATTTCTTCTCCTGATTTTTCAATTGTAAATCTTAATCTTTTTGAATTACCATACAAAATTAGAGAAAGGGGTGTGAAAATAAAAGGGGAAGGAGCGGGAAATGGATGAATGGGTGTTTGGAGAAATGATATAACGGATTTGCGGGCCGCGAAATGGAAGCCGCACAAATTTTACAGAGGCTGATTGGCAACAAATGCATAGTCCGGAGAATTGCCGTCAAGGGTTCAAAGACACAAAGGAATTGAGGGAAAATGGTATTGTCGAAACGTAAATTCGACTGGTGTAATGGAGCAGCAGGTATGTTTTGCTGCTCCATATTTCAGTAAGATTAAGCAGCTTTTGTTTTAAATCCTTTTATCATCCATTTCCTTGAAAGCCATAAGCCTATAGGACTTATCATTGCAATGAGACCATATATAAACCACATTGTTTCGGTATCCATTTGTGCGGGAGGAACTCCTTCAGGACAATATTTCATCAGGAACCAGCCAGCATACATAGCTGTAACTACCTTTGTAAGGAACCAGGGGAACTGGCCGATACCCATATAAATTCCAGTCATTCCTTTTGGAGCTATTTCAGCTACCCACTGCAGGAAGCGGGGCTGCCACATTGCTTCACCAATAGTCATGATAATTATAAAAGCAAATAGCGTAAAAATATTCGGACCCAGGGCAAGGATAAATGTTGGTGAAGCCATTACCAGGGTTCCGAGAATCGTCATCTTATAAGCATCTTTTTTTGCGGTAAGTGCAGCGATCATTGGGGTAAGGATAAAAATAAGGATCGGGTTGAAGTTTACAAAAAACTCAAAATTGTCCTGTACAAATCCTGTAAAGGCACGGCTTGTATATTGAGGAAGAGTCAGCCAGTTATGTGCAAAAAGTGTCTGAACCGGGATAAGAATAAAGATAAAATACATAAAACGAAGATCTTTCAGCGGGAAATTCTGTATATAATATTTCACTTTTTCCTTAAAAGGTTTTTCAGTTTCTTCAGCAACTTCCTGTTTCTGTTCGTCTGACAACTGTTCTGTAGCACGCCTGATGGTTTTTTTGCTAAGGACAATAGCGACCACGATTATACCGGCAAGGGTTAGGCCATCGTATACCCAGAAAACTCCTGTAATGCCGAAAGCTTTCCTGACCGGGGGTGAAATCAGTCCCGGCATAAACCCGCCCAGGTTCATCAGAGCATAGAGCATAGCATAACCCATGGCGGCATTTTTTTTAGTAGTGAATCTTTTTACGGCAGCATAAGCTGCAGGCTGATAAATTCCATAACCCAAAACGATCCACAGAATGCCGAACATTGCCATGCTATGAACACCAGACCACATTCCTGTAGCGGAAAAAATATCGGGACTAAGAGTGATCAACACCCTGCCGACCAGCATGAGGCTAAGAGAAATAATAAAAGATTTTCTCACACCAATTATATCAACCGTTGCACCCAGAAAAAGCATGCTTAAGGTGATACCGGCCGTCAGGATACCGACCATCTGGTCAGCCTGAATATCGTTCAGACCCGCATAATTATTAAAGTAAAGTGCAAGGAGACCCAGCATTCCGAAATAGACCAATCCTTCAAGAAAATAGGATATATTTACGCCCCACAATAACCTTGAGGCACGAACAAGATCTTTAAAGGGCTGGGTGATTTCTTTTATCGTCTGTTTAAGTACAGTTTCTTCTTCTTTTTCAGGTGTGATGATTTCTTCCGCCATAATTATCCTCAAAAGGTATATTTTTTGTTGGGTGTAAAAATAAAGAAATATTCGGCATATAACGAAGGGTTATTTTCCCCCTGATACTTCTTCAAGCGCTGAATATCATGTCTTATGCTGATTGATTTGAATTTTATATAAATGTAGTATTTTTACCCGCAACTTCCCAGGAAACTATTTATTTAACCGGAATTTTTAATATGAATACTGGAAATATAAGGGCATACTCGGCATGGATTGCTGTTTGTATTGTCTGGGGAACCACATACCTGGCGATCAGAATTGGTGTAGAACATATTCCTCCAATGCTGTTTGCGGGATTACGCTGGATAATTGCAGGGATTATTCTTGTCTCATTTCTCAAACTAAAGGGTCAAAAACTTCCCGGAAGAAAGGATCTTATACATATTGCTGTTGTAGGGATTTCCCTAATAGGAATAGGGAACGGTTTAGTAGTTACCGGTGAGCAATTCATCGGCAGCGGTCTGGCCGCACTTTTAATTACGACAGTTCCTTTCTGGGTGGTTGGTATGGAGGCTTTCATTCCTACTGGTCCCAAAATTAATTTCACCATCATTTCAGGGCTTATTCTCGGGTTGCTGGGAGTTGCGCTGATTTTTAATGGAGAATGGTCAAACTTATTTAATTCTTCATATTTATCCGGAGTGCTTTGCATACTCGGAGCGGTATTTGCCTGGTCATTCGGAACCGTTTACTCAAAGTATAAAAAGGTTTCTGTACATCCCCTAATGAGTGCAGCTGTGCAGATGCTGATTGCCGGAGCGGCGCAAACCATACTTGGTTTCTCTATAGGCGAAGGTGCACGGATATCATTTCACACTGACGGTGTGCTTTCATTCTTTTACCTGATATTCATCGGTTCAATGTTCGGTTATGGATCTTATATATATGCTATCGAGCATCTTCCGCTTTCCCTTGTCTCAACCTATGCCTATATAAATCCTGTTATTGCGCTTTTTCTCGGATGGCTGGTACTTGATGAAAAAATGAACCTGGCAATTATTATTGCAGCAGCTGTTATAATAGCAGGTGTCATTGTGGTTAAGAACGGCGCCAGAAAACAAAAATCAATTACTGACAATAATTCAGGATGATTTTTTATATCATACCGGAATTTGTATAATTTTTTTAATTTAGAATTTATTTTACAGACAGATCCGGTTGTTATGAATAATTTAATCGTAGAAATTTCCGATTACGTTAAACAATTATTTGAAACACATCCTGACTCATTTTTATATCATAATCTCCAGCATACAAAGGATGTTGTGGATATGGTCAAAGATATCTCTGAAAATTCAGGGACTAATGAAGAGCAGGAAGAAGTTCTGCTGATAGCTGCCTGGTTCCATGACACCGGGTATCCTCACAATATACTGCACCACGAAGAAAAGAGTGCAGAAATTGCACAGGAATATCTGGAAAGGGTAAGTTTCCCTGCGGCTAAAATTAAGACTGTAAAAGAATTAATCCTTTCTACGAGGATACCTCAGAATCCCGGTACACTGACCGAAAAAATTATTTGTGATGCCGACATCGCTTATATTGGACACGATGATTTCATCAACAGAATATCCAGTCTTAGAGATGAATGGGTTCAGACCATCAAAAAAACGTTTACAGATGAGGAATGGATAAAGCAGAATATAGATTTTATAGAAGCAAATTTTTTCCATACAGAATATGCCAGGCAGAAATTCGGGGAAGCGAGAAAGAAGAACCTTTCGCTGCTTAAGCAAATTGCCAATCAACTTATGAACAAAAAGAATTAAAATTGAAAAGAATTTACCTGGTAAGGCATGCAAAATCGAGCTGGAGTAATCCGGAACTCAGGGATTTCGACAGACCTCTTAATAAGAGAGGGAAATATGATGCACCTTTTATGGCCGGGCTACTGAAGGAGAAAGGAATCCATCCCGAAATTATTGTTTCAAGTCCTGCCAAAAGAGCATTTGCTACAGCAGTATTTTTTGCAGAAGTACTTGGATACCCGGCAGAAAACATTATCCAGGATAGCAATTTATATGAGGCCGGGGTAAAGGATATATTGAAAGTTATTTCACTGATAAATGAAAATATTTGGAATATAATGATATTCGGGCACAACCCCGGGTTAACCGACACTGCCAATTTTATTACAGGCAGTCATATAGACAACATCGCCACATCGGGTGTGGTTTCGTGTATTTCAGACAGAGAACACTGGAATAAAATAAGTGAGAAATCATGCATCCTGGAATTCTTCGAATATCCGAAAAAATATTATGAGGAAAAATAGCAGTGTCGAAATTTGAATGGAACGCAGGTGAATATGCAAAGTATTCATCAGCTCAGAAAACGTGGGCGGCGGAATTGGTGGAGAAACTGAATCTGAAAGGAAACGAACAGGTATTGGACCTGGGCTGCGGGGATGGCAAGATATCTGCGGAAATTGCACGTCTTGTTCCGAAAGGATCAGTTACAGGCATTGACAATTCTGAAGATATGATAAAACTTGCGAAAGAAAGCTATCCTGACAAAAATCTGACTTTCAGGGTAATGGATGCCAAAGAGATAATTTACAACGGTCAATTTGATCTTGTATTTTCCAATGCTGCACTTCACTGGGTAGATGATCACAGGAAGGTGTTCGAAGGAATCTACCGCTGCCTGAAACCCGGCGGAAGGTTTCTCATTCAGACAGGCGGCACGGGAAACGCTGCGGCAGCCTTTGAGATAATTAATGAAATGGCCTTACTGAATGAGTGGCTGCCCTATCTGAAGGATGTGAAATCACCCTACAATTTCTTAAGTGATAAAGACTATGAGCTTTTGATTCCGGGGACAGGATTCAAACCGATGCGGATTGAGCTTCTTCAAAAAGATATGATTCATGATGGGATTGAAGGGTTTAAAGGATTCATCAGAACAACCTGGCTTCCTTATACGATGCGAATACCTGGAGAGAAACGTGAACAATTTATATCCGAGGCTGCAGGGCTGTTCATAAGGAAATACCCGGCGGATAAAGACGGCAGAGTGCATATAGGAATGGTAAGACTTGAAGCTGAAGCAGTAAAGATCTAAACTATTTAAAATAAAGAAGCCCGGCAGAAGGCCGGGCTTAACAACTAAGTAACCGATCACTTTAAAAGCATCATCTTTTTTATTGAAGTATACTTCGAACTTTCCATACGGCAATAATAAACACCGCTTGCAAGTTTAGATGCATCAAAAACAATCTCATATCTGCCCGCTTTCTGAATATTATTTACCAAAGTCATTACTTCCTGTCCAAGCAGATTATAAACTCTAATCTTAACCATGCCATCTTCAGGTATAGAGTATTTGATTGTAGTATTCGGATTAAAAGGATTCGGATAATTCTGTTCAAGCGTATACTGTATAGGCGAAGTTACATTGACGTTTACTTCTTTTGAATAAGAGAAAGTACCGTCGAAGTTAAGCTGTTTCAGCCTGTAAGTATAAATACCAGAAACTACATTCTTATCCGAATAACTGTACGATTGCGGGGTCAACGTGGTTCCGAATCCTGGAGTAAATCCTATATTCTGATATTCACCATCAGCTGATTTACGCTCAATCCCGAAACCGCGGTTATTTGTTTCAGAAGCAGTAGACCAGTTCAATTCAACATTACCATTCTTCGAATCAACTGTAAATGAACTGAGTTCAACAGGCGTAACGTATTCATAATTAACTACAAGGTATGGGTGATTCGGTTCATTCCACCCATCGAAGTTAATATAGTATGTAGCAGAACCATCCCTGTCATCGAATCCGACAGAAAACCATCCCTGACCTATCACATTCTGAAGGTCTGAGACTGCACCGTTTTCCAGCGGATATGAGTGCCAGCCGGGTGCAAAGGAAGAACTTTCATCAGAATAAATATATGCTATTCCCTGGCTGGTATTATTAGTAACCTGGTTATATATGGCGGATGCAGAAGCTGTAACAGGATCGATATTTCCCATCGGAGCGGCACTCCAATAAGGGTAGTTTGTTGAATTTACATAACCATTGAAATTAATGGATAAGATAGCTGCGTTTTCGGGAATTGAGCTGATATCGAAAGTCATCCAACCGATTTCGGGGGAAACAGTTCTGATTTCACTGTTGTCAGTCTTCGTAGTGGTATTACATGTTCCTGTCCAATAATCCACACTTTGAGGATAAAGCGTATCTATTACAGTTATAAGATTAGGATCCTGTACCGTTTTAAAATTGAAGGTAACAACTGAACTGCATGTATCCCCCATCTCAACTATCTTCCAGTAATATGTGGTAAAATAATCAAGAGGAAGATAGGAGGGATCAATCGTCCACGAGGAAGCTAAAGATCCTGACTGCACCAGCGTTAACGATGACGGATTTGTTCCGAAATATGTTTCGTTAGAAACTGCATCAGCTCCATTTGTCCAGGTGATTTCAGAAAGATTGATAGAAACATCAGATGCATCATCAGCCGGTGAAGGATTACCTGCTTCCTGTACAGGGCATGGAGGCAGGGTTTCAACGACCGGTAATGAAGGATCTCCCATTAAATTGTACATTTCCATATACCTAAGAGTAGTACTGTTTATCCCACCAAAATGATCGACGAAATAAATCATACCCTGAACAAACATGGGTGTAACCCTGGTAAGTTCGTCTTCAAACATTGATTTAAACACATTGCGTTCCAGGATATCATCTTCATCCCAATACGAGGTGACCGACGAACCATAATATGAAGAAGCCCCGTGAGCTGTTCTCAGCCAGGTCTCTCCGAAACATTCAGCGGTAGCGAATGCACCGGTTAAACAGGCAAATGAATAAACATATGGATACCAGGTATTGGTTAGAGCAGTCACCTGCGACTGATTCAGAGGAGGACCATCGGCCCAGGACGTTTCTGAACCGTGTCCGGAATAGATAGCAAAAACCTGGTTGTCATTCAATGCAGCGATAAGCTGTGCTGTTGTGGCGCTATATGTATGAGTATAGAGCTTCATATTTGTATAACCGGCAGGGTCGAAATAGGTATTGATAACGTAGTTATGTGTTCCCTCCGAAATTGAATAATTATCATTTGATGCCATAAATACATTTTTCATGTCGAGCGATCCGATATAGGATTCCATGAAGGATGATTTGCTGATTGCATTATCCAGCTGGGTACCGCTTGACACTGAAAATCTTCCAATAAAAGCATCGGGGAAACTATCCCCTCCTTCGAGCTGAACATATTTTAAGTCGGTAGTCGGGTTATCTCCCCCCGAGCCTGTCCAGGCAGGAATATTCGCAACATCGCCCACAAGGAGAATAAAATCCGGTCTTGTTGCCGTATTATCATATCTCTGCTGAATAAAAGTTTTAATTGCAGAATTAGTTGTTCCGGTAATAGTTGTATTAAAAACGTCTACCGTGAATCCGGAACTGGTTTTAAGATCAACGAAGGGAGCAAGATTTGCTTCAAAAGAAGGGGCTGTAATAATAAGGTAATTACCTCCGCTTCTTTGCCCGGAAAATTCATAATTAACAAAAATATCGTTAAAGAAGTTATTGAAGGTGACGGATTTACCAATTACCGGGGCAACATATCTGTGCAGATTGAGTTTGAATTCTGCAGCGTTTATAAGGGTCAGTTTATTCTCTAAAGGATTATAGTTAAAAGGATGAATTGTTACAATTATTCCTTTAACTCCATTCATTATAAACGGTTCTGAAATTTCTACAGGGGAATAAGATTTTCCGGCAGAATTGTAATAATTCCTGTCAATTGTAAATGGCCGTTCAGAGATCGGGCTATTCTTTTCCCATGGGAGCTGAAAAGGATAAACTTTCATTTTAAGTTCTTTTATTTCCGACCTGATACTTTCAACATTTACCGATGGGTTATCCTCTTCATAAGGAATAAACATATTAAAAGAAAGCTGAGGAAGAGCCGGAAGGCCGGTTTCATTTATCACTCCATAATCCGGAATTTCTATAGTATAATAACTTTCATTATTAGCGGTTATAGTTTTCAGCTGATATGAAGGAAGGTTGAAATTGATCGAATATCCATCAGAATTCTTAACCAGCGATATTCCGGCAGGAACGAATGCCGATGACACACCTATGAAACTTATAGAAAAGATGAAGACAAAAAGGATGTAGAATTTTTTCATAATCTCCCCGGGAAAATAATGAATGATTAGTTTTTACTGTATAGTGGCGGGAGCTAACTTATAGAATAGCTGTTTATTATATATTCGTAATATTTGCTTATATCAAATATAAAAAAATCATAACTAAAAAATGATGGTGCATGGACCATGAGCGATTCAGCGAATCGATGTACATTTGATACGAGCTTATGAGCGATTCGGCGAATCGCTGTACATTTGTACGAGTTTTAAGCGATTCAGCGAATCGATGTACTTGCTTTAACAGTTTCAGAGCTCATAACTTTCTCA
>DATFVA010000489.1:0-10787 GCA_035260565.1 Ignavibacteriaceae bacterium
ATTATTTAATAAGGATCATCTTGATTAGTAATGTTCCACCTCCTTTTATATTAAGTTTACAAAAATAAGTACCGCTGCTTAAGTTATATTTGGATGCATTAAACTCCACATTATATTCCCCGGGTAATTGTTCCTGATTAACAAGAGTAACAACTTCATTCCCGAGGATATCAAATACCTTTAATTGTACTAACTTTTGGGAATAAGATTCTCCCTTGGGAACCGAATATCTTATAGTTGTTGAAGGATTAAATGGGTTGGGATAATTCTGGAATAAATGGAAATAAGCAGGACTGGCGTCAGGCGTATTAGTAATTGCGGTGGGTTTGTGATATGAAAAGAGGAATAATTTACCCAAAGAATTTTCCGGGTCAGGGAAGTCGGGAGCCATTGCAAGAATTTCATCATACCCATCATTATTGATATCGCCTGCAAAAGATACATAATGGGAAAATCCTATCGAATCATCATCAACGATATTCAAATCATAATATAAATCGAATACATCTGCGCCAAGATATACCCTTATCCGCCATTCATCCCCGAAGATCAGATCACTATATCCGTCTCCATTTATATCACCGCCTGCATCAAAAGAGTAACCAGATCCGACTGTCAACGGATCTTGCAGTCCATTTAAATAAATTTTTGTCCCCGGGCCCCAGAATGTGCAAAAATCTGTTATGCCATCCTTATTCAAGTCGTTAGCATTTTTTATATCTTTACCAGCTTCTGAGGGCCTCAGCAATTCTGAGATAATAACTGTATCGGGAATATTGCTTATCTGGCTGCCCCCTGAATAGATAAATACTTTGCAGGTATCATATCCGGCTGGGCCAGCCGGTGCGCCGACCGCGATATCATCAAAATCATCATTATTGATATCTCCGATATTTGCAGCACTTGCGCCGAAGAAGTCTCCGATTGTGTTGCTTGTAAGGGTTATACTTTTTTCCCACGAAATTGTATCTCCTCCCCAGAACAAGTAGACGTATCCCTTTTCGTCAGACCAATTATAATCTGCACAAATGGCAAAATCATTATAGCCGTCTTTGTTTATATCTCCCATTTTCACAACTGGGTCTCCAAATCGAGACCCCACTACATCAGGCTGAGAAAATTCATTTACAGGAATCGTATCAATCGTTTGTCCTCCGTAATACAGAAACACCTTTGATTCTGTAATTGGACCAATTTGACCTACAAGAACAAAATCATCATAACCATCATTATTTACATCCCCGATACCGTAACCGCTACCTAGATAATGATAATAATAATTGCCGGGAAAATGGAAAATCACGTCGGGATTCAGATCAAAATTTGATGATCCGAGGTATAATTCCATAACAGTTGGATCCGAGGGTACCCCTGTTTGTTTTCTCAGAATAAAGTCGTCAAATCCATCATTGTTAATATCCCCGATGGCGCTGGGATAGTTAATCGACTGTTCGGAGGACTCACCCGAAAGGGTACCGACAAGATAAAGACTGTCTTGAGCTAATGTAATAGTTATAAAAAGTGAAAAAAAGAATAAGATAGAAATGAAATACTGGAATAAATGATATCTATTTTCCATACTTTCCCCAAAATTACTAAGTATTCAGCAGATGCATAGGCCTGTAACAAGGCTATAAAAGGCCTTCCTTTTTCGTCCAGAATTTGAACCCGTCCTCAAGATGTTCAAAGGAATCTATAGCCCAGAGGATCGGCTGAAGGTGCCATACATCGTAATCCTGTCTCACCAGTTTGTCGGGGTCAAAGTCCCTCACTTCTACATCATCAGACAGTGCATGGGTTACTTCTTCTTTGGAGGAAATAATACCTGCTCCGTAAATTCTTATCCCCTGCGGCTTTTTAATCAGTCCGAATTCAACTGTAAACCAGTGGAACGTCTCAAGGTACTTCCGGTTGATGCCCTCAGCGTGAAATGCAGCTTCCCCGAACATCTGGTAGAATGATGCAAAATTATCGTCAGTCAGCAGCGGCATATGACCGAACATATCGTGGAAGCAGTCAGGGGCGGGAGTGTAATCAAGTTCATCCTTCCCTCTTATGTAATCTGTTGAAGGGAATATCTTTTTCTGCAGAAGCTCGAAGAAATTCTGCTCGTGAATTAAACCAGGTACCCTGGCTATTTTCCAGCCCGTAGTTTTATGAAAGACTTTGCTTAAATCCATTAGTGCAGGGATCTTATCAGCACTGAAATTTAATTTCTTGGTTCCGTTCATATATTCTTCACATACTCTTCCGGGAAGATATTTCATCTGCCTATCGTAAAGAAATTTCCATATTTCATGATCAGATTCGGGATAGTCAGGATAAGGAATTTCATCATGGGTGGGCACCGGTCCTGTTAATCTCTGGGGAATGCACCGCGGATCAACTCCCTCCTGTGCAGCCTTTTCATATGCGGATATAATCTTCTCATGCTTTGGATCGTTCATTTTTAACTTCCCGGATTATTCTTGTTTGGAATTTAATGGAACATAAATATTATGGATATTAATTTCAACCACACAGCGCATAGGGTGAAAGGAGAGGTTTTGGACGTAAGTTTATGAAATCCTGTAATCAGATAATATTTACTTCTTCTTCCAGCACAACCTCAAATTTTTCGTATACAGAACGCTTTATCTCTTTGGCGAAATGAAGTATTTCCGCGCCGGATGCTTCACCGTAATTGATTATTACCAGCGCATGCCTGATATGGGTACCTGTGTTCCCTTTTCTGAATCCCTTCCATCCTGCTTTTTCGATTAGCCACGCCGCGGGAAGTTTAATGTTCCCGTTGTCAAGCGGATAACCCTTGATATCAGGATATTTCTCCTTCAAAAAAGTGTAGTCTGCCGGTATTATTTCAGGATTCTTAAAGAAACTGCCTGCATTGCCTGTTATCGCAGGATCAGGAAGCTTTTCTCTTCTGATTCTGGTAACCGCTTCGCTTATATCTTTTATATTAAAACTGCTTTTACCTGTCTTCTCAAGCTCTTCCTTAACATTTCCGTACCCGGTTCTTATTTCCGGATCCTTATTGAGCTTCAATCGTATTTTCGAGACAGCAAATTTATTTTTAAGCTCATTCTTAAAGATGCTGTACCGGTATCCGAAGCTGCAGTCACTCTTATAGAAGATGTCCGGTTTTCCTGTTTCAGTATAAAATCCCCTCAGACTCTCAAAAGTTTCACTTAGTTCCTCGCCGTATGCACCAATGTTCTGAATCGGAGCTGCACCCGCAGTTCCCGGAATAAGTGCAAGGTTTTCAATCCCCCCAAGGTTTCTGTTCACACAATAATTCACAAGTTCATTCCAGTTAACACCTGCTCCTGCTTCAATTATGGCTGTTTGTTCATCTTCACTGATTATTTCAATACCCGGGATGGAATTCTTAATCACGAGTCCATCGTAATCTTTGGTCAGCAGGATATTGCTTCCGCCTCCGAGGATAAACCTGCGGTACGACTTTAATTCATCGTTAGAAAGGATCTCAAATAATTCATCTTCGCTGCCTGCATTTACAAACGCTTTAGCTGCTGCTTCTACACCGAATGTGTTGAATCTTTTGAGGGAATAATTTTTTGCTATTTCCATTAAAATGAAACTTTTTAACTAAAAGCAGATACCGCTTAAATCATCTGGAATAGGCTGACTCCAAATTCCCGGCCTCCGGCTCTTCTCCCATAATCTATCAGCTACTGATAACGATCAAGCCGGAACTTTTCACCTAAATAAAGTTTGCGCACTTCCTCATCCTCTGCCAGCATTTCTGCTCCCCCTGATTTAAATATAACCCCGCTGATGAGGATGTAAGCATTGTCAACAATACTTAACGTCTCATGCACATTGTGGTCGGTAATCAATACACCTATTCCGCGGTTTTTCAGATTAGCAACAATGTTCATAATATCTTCCACTGCAATAGGATCGATGCCTGCAAACGGTTCGTCAAGAAGGATAAAGCTCGGATCGGTAGCAAGAGCACGTGCTATCTCGGTACGCCTTCGTTCACCGCCGCTTAGCTGGAAGCCGATGCTTTTCCTGATGTGAGTTATACCCAGATCTTCCAGCAGACTCTCGCACTTCTCTTTTCTTTCCTTATTTGAGAGCTTGATCATCTGAAGAACAGCCATCAGGTTATCTTCCACCGACAGTTTCCGGAAAATTGATGCCTCCTGGGGAAGGTAGCCCACGCCCATACGGGCACGCTTGTACATTGGGACTTTAGTAATTTCCTTATCATCAAGAAAAACCTTCCCGCTGTCGGGCCTGATCATCCCTGTTATCATATAAAAGGTGGTAGTCTTTCCTGCACCGTTAGGACCAAGCAATCCTACTATCTCACCCTTTGAAACCTTTACCGAGGTTTTATTCACGACGGTTCTGTGCTTGTAAATTTTTACAAGATCTTCACTTCTTAAAGTTTTTTCATCCATAATTATTGCAATGTATCCATTGGTGAAAATATTCTTCCTGCCGGTTTAATCTGTTTTATAAGTTCGCTCTTTGCTGGACGGTTAGTAACAAGGTTAAACCTCGGCAATGCAAAAGTCTGTTCCTTGCCTCTCACCAGGTTCTCCGGGTAATATTCACTTTTCGGTGAACCGTATAAGCGGACCTCATTTATTTTCTTTCCTTTGAAGTTTAATGATGCAGATTCGGCCGATGACTGCGTCAATCCGTTAGGCTTCTCTTCATCGGTAAACATATAATAGACATTATAAACACTTCCCTTAACTTCAACCCGGTTAATACTTCCGTTGGCAAAATACATAATTAATCCATCGCCTGAAATCTGGTTAAACCTGTCTTGATAAATATCATTGGGAGAAAGCACAAATGCATTCCCTATATCTTCAAGTGCCTTTACCTCGTTGTCGCTTAGAAAAATAATGATGGAATCTCCGGTCAGCTGTGTCTGCTCATTCCATAAAACCGGCTTCATATCCCCTTCTTTCTTCCGGTATGTAATAATCTTCTCATCATCTTTTTCATATATCGAATAATCATTCAGAGAGGCAAATGTTCCCCTCCAGATTTTTACCGAATCCTCTGCCTTAAAAAGATTGATCGTGTCACGCCACGATTCCATCGATGTTGATTTGATTATCAGCGTATCAAGCGTAGTCTGCATACTGTCGCTGCCTGTAATAAGAGAATCCGGCAGTCGTGTAAGTATGGTATCCACCTGAAGCAGCAGAGGCTTTTTATCTATGACTGTATGAAATTCCTGAGCATAATCCATAAGGTGCTCGCCGAATATCTGAGCATTGTTGCTTTTGCTCTCTATCCGGACTTTACTGGTGGCAAATGTTACTCTCGAATTCCTAAAATGCTCAAGGGTATCGGCATCGATAATATTGTCCTCCTGAATAATCTTAACGTTGCCGACAGCTATAGCACGGTCTTCTTTCTTGAAGTAAGTCAGCTTCTGAGAAGTGAGCGTACTTGCTGTATCGTACAGGGTAACCCTGCTTCTGAATATTGCTTTATCATCATTAAAAAAATATTCGCCTGAATCGGCTGAAAGAATAACTTTTTTATCGTCAAGCTGAACTCCGGCACTGCTTTCTGCGCGTCTTTCATCTCCGTAATAAAATCCGCGGGGGGTTTTGATTGTCATACTGTCCTGTTTCACAACAACATTGCCGATCAGTTCAGCATCGTTACGGGAGATATACTGAATAGCTTTATTGCAGGTGATCACTACATTACCCTGTGTAAGCACAACATTTCCATATACTTCACGTGTAGTTTCTCCGCTGACAATCCTTCCTATGAGGCTATCGCCTACAACGGTGATCATCTCTCCCTTTTCCTGTGAAATCCCGTTCACAAAAAAGAGAATGATCATTGAAGCTATTTGAAAATATTTAATCATATTTATTTAAGACTATCGGCTCTTGCGGTATATGTAATATTATAGATGACATAATTAGTAAGATTCTGGTTCGATTCAAATCCATAACCCTGAATTTTCTCTTTATCGGTAAGTATAGTAACAAATTCATCCGATACAATCTTCGCATCTTTGTTCCGCCACATCAGCTCGTTTGTTTTAATGGTTACTCCGCTGTCGCTTACTGCAACCACACTATCAACGGCGTAAAGATTCTTTGTTGCATCATCAACTTTCCCTTTTTTGGATGTGAGGGTTGTTGTTTTTATTTCATCAGGATTGTAGAAATCCACCCTGACCCCGCTGTCAAGCAGGGTTTCTTTACTCTCAGCAAATACTCTAAGGTGTCCTGCGTAAAGTATTGCGGTAGTTCGTCCCGAATCCGAAAATATCACTTTGGCATCCCAGCTTTCCTGTGCAGGTATTTCCTCCTCGTTGAGATCTGGGTTAATATGCGGTCTTACTTTTTTTTCACCGCAGCCGATGTGTAGAAATACTAATGCTGCGGCAAGGAATAATAAATATCTCATCTCTGCTGAAGTCCGAGGTTGATTAAATCATGCAGATGCAGTATCCCGGCAGGTTTGCTGTCGTCATCCACAATTACCAGTGTGGTAATCTTGAAATTTTCCATCTGCTGTAAAGCAAATGATGCAAGATAAAATTCCTTTGTAACTTTTGGATTTTTTGTCATAATATCTTCAGCCGTAAGGCTCTTGATCTCGAGTGTCTTTTCAAGCAGCCTTCTTAAATCGCCGTCGGTTATAATCCCGGTAAGTACTCCTGCCGGATTCACAACACAGGTAGTTCCAAGTCTCTTTGAAGTTATTTCAAGTATGACATCTTTAATCGATGCATTTTCGCACACAGAAGGAATTTTGTCTCCTTTGATCATAATTTCTTTTATCTGAAGAGACAGCCGCTTGCCAAGGCTTCCTCCCGGATGAAGAAATGCAAAATCTTCTGCAGTAAAATCTCTTTTCTCCAGCAGTGCAACAGAAAGTGCATCACCCATTGCAAGGGTTGCAGTGGTTGAGGCTGTGGGAGCAAGATCATGCGGACAGGCTTCCTCTTTTACACCTATGTTTAGAAAAATATCGCATTCCCTGGCTAGCCGCGATTCTTTTGAACCGCACATTGTAATCAGGGATACTTTCAATCGCTTGAGCATCGGCAGCAAATTCGAAATTTCCTCTGTATTACCGCTTTTACTTATCAGGATTACAACATCTTCCTGTCTCACCATTCCAAGATCGCCGTGCAGAGCATCTGTTGGATGAAGATAGATTGAGGCCGTTCCGGTGGAATTTAAAGTCGCCACAATCTTGCGTGCAATTAGTCCGGATTTCCCCATACCTGTTAGTACCACGCGTCCTTTACAACTGTAAATGGTATCCACTGCCTTTACAAATTCCTCATCTATACTGCTCTCAAGACCCGCAACAGCAGCTGCTTCAATCCTGATTACTTCCTTACCCTTTTTAATTATTTCTTCTGAGTTCAATTTTTAGCCTTCCTGAACAAATCTTTTATACTTTTAGGACTTTTGATCTGCACTTCCTGATCCAGGTATTTTGAAAAATCTGCAGGGAACCTTCTTAAATATTTATTATACAGGACCAAAGCATTGATCAGATCATTGTCTGTAAAGTCATCTTGTTTCTGAAACATTAACCGCGGATTAAGAGCTTCATTCGGATCCTTGATTCTTTTAAATCGCATAAGTTCATTATAGTAATTCGTAATGGGTATCAGATGATTAACTCCGCTCTCATTTTCGTGAAGCCATATCTTTTTGTGCGAAGGTGCAAATACAAGTACATATTTATTCTTTGAAATGACTACTTCCCTTACACCTTCTTTATCGCCTGGAGATTTATCACCGGGATTCCATTCAGAGTAGCTCCACTTTTCCTGTTCCTTAATTTCATCAGGAATACTTTCTGCATTCTTAACAGCAAGATCAATTTCGATTTCATCATCTAGTTCTTCATTTATCAGGATATCAATTTCATCACCCGGGGTGATTATGGTTCCGGCTGTAAATACAGGCGTTGAAGCAAATGACAGATCAGGAATTGTGTTTTCTTTTCCAAGGATAAAATTATTGTTATTAAATCTTCCATAACCTGTTACCATAAGCTCATCAATTTTTTCCCTGTAGTATTTATATCCCGGTTTCTCTTCCGGCAGAATAGAAAAGAGAAGGTATTTCTCCTGACTGGTTAATTGCCTTGGAAATTGTTTTGTACCGGAATTCATGCTGATCCCTTTGTTATTATGTCAATCTTTTTAATCTCTTCAAGGAGTTGTTTCAACCTGCCTAGAGGAAACTGGCTTGAGGCATCGCTTAATGCTTTTTCCGGTTCAGGATGTACTTCAAGAAAAAGGGCATCTATGCCTACAGCAGCGGCAGCTTTTGCGAGATATTTTATGTATTCCGGCTGCCCCCCGCTTGTGTTTCCTTTGGATGGGAGCTGTACAGAATGGGTTGCATCCATCACCACAGGATAACCAAGTTCACGCATAATTACCAGCGAACGCATATCTACAATAAGGTTGTGATACCCGAATGTCGTACCCCTCTCAGTGAGCATAATCTTTTTATTGCCGGTTGAAAGAACTTTATCGGCGGCATATTTCATATCTTCAGGTGCAAGGAACTGTCCCTTTTTAATATTAATAACTTTTCCTGTTTCACCGGCAGCGAGAAGTAAATCTGTCTGCCTGCATAAAAAAGCAGGGATCTGCAGGACATCAGCATATTCTGCGGCCATTTCAGCCTCTGCTGGAAGATGTATATCAGTTAATACCGGCACCTCGAATTCAACTCTGACGGCACCCAGTATTTTAAGTGCTTCTTTATTACCTATACCTGTAAAAGAAGTCGAGCTGGTGCGGTTTGCCTTTTTATAACTTGCTTTAAATATAAAGGGTATGCTTAGTCCGGCCGTAATCGATTTTATCTCTGCAGCTGTTTGTCTTACAAGCTTTTCACTTTCAACCACGCAGGGACCGGCAATAAGTACAAAAGGATTATTGCCGCCTGCTTTTATCTTGCCTACTTCAACCATATTCTTAATCAATCTGATTTAATATGAAGCAAATATAAAAAAAAGCGTTTACTTAATGAATTCAAACGGCGAGTGACTTAATTTAGAAACAGGACAAATAACTTTATTAAAATGCTGAAGTAGTGATCAAATACAAAGCTGCCATTCAGCCTGATTACCAAAATCAATTAATTATTCTTCAAGCAAGGTGAATATGTTGGAGTTTTTGAATCGCCATCCTTATGAACTCCGATGGGTAATTTGTAATGGAATAATGTCACCGAATCAAGATTTGGCTTCCGGCCTGCGCTGTAACTGAATGATGCCAAATGACCATTAAATATTCTAAAGACTGCCCTGAATAGAACCCTCTCACTACTTTGACATTTTTGTCAAATGTAATTTTTTTCAACAGCTGAAAAGAGCGTTTTTTGGCAGTTTTTGCACTGTCTCATTTTGAGTTCAAATACGGCACAAATACGGCATAACTACGGGACTAATACGGCCTAACTACGGGATTGACATTTTTGTCAAAATTGTAGAATTATTCTACATAGATTTAGTCCTTTTTTACTCCCCCAGCTTGATAGATAAAAGTAACTGATATAGATAAAAATCATGATGAGAATCGATTTATTTTGGATAGATTTGATTATTCCTGTACCCCTCATCAATGCAGATTTCAAAAGGTTGAATTACTTACTGAAAATAATAAAGTTTGATTCAATAATTCATAAATAAAGGTAATGAAGTGGCTAAACAGGTTAAGGAACAAACAATTTTAATAACAGGAGCAACGGACGGAATTGGAAGACTAACAGCCGGTAAACTTGCTAAGCAGAAAGCACGAATTATTATTCACGGAAGAAACAAACAGAAGTTGGACTCAGCGGTTGGGGAATTTTCAGCAGACAGCGGTAATGATAATGTTGAAGGAATACTTGCCGATTTTTCATCTTTGGAAGAAGTACGGGGGATGGCGGAAGATATCAGCAGAAGGTTCCAAAAACTGGATGTTCTTATAAATAATGCAGGTGCAGGATTTTCAGACTCTCATTACAGCAAGGATGGTTATGAATTAAGGTTTGCCGTTAATTATCTGGCACCATTCCTTCTTACACAGCTTCTTCTTCCGCTATTAGAAAAAGCATCCCCGTCGAGGATTGTGAATGTTAGTTCTGCAGGTCAGCATAAACTTGATTTTAATGATATTATGATGGAAAATAAATTTGATCCGGTGCAGGCTTATTCCCAAAGCAAACTGGCTTTAATCATGTATACTTTTGAACTTGCCGAAAGGTTAAAAGGAAAAAATATTAACGTTAATGCCCTTCATCCCGGAACATATCTGGATACTAAAATGGTAAGGAATGCAGGAATCAGTCCCTGGGGTAAACCGGAAACCGGCGCTGATGCAGAAGTTTATCTTGCGGTTTCGGATGATCTGGAGGGTGTAACAAGCAAATACTTTAGCGGCCAAAACGAAGCTCAGGCCGATCAGCAGGCATATAATCCCGATGACAGAAAGAGGTTATGGAAATTGAGCCTTGAGCTTACCGGTTTGAATGAGGAGGATGCAAAGTGAATATTCCGGGTAAAATGAAAGCGATGGTCCTTGAAAAGAAAGGTGAAAAGCTAAAAGAAAAAGAAGTCGCTGTCCCTGAAATAAATGACGGCCAGGTATTAATTAAAGTCAGTGCCTGCGGAGTATGCCATACTGATCTGCATATAATCGACCAGGAACTGACTGAACCAAAGCTTCCATTAATTCCGGGACATGAAATAGTGGGGCACATTGTAAAGGCAGGAGCTAATGTCAAAAAATTTAAGGCTGGCGA
>DATFVA010000490.1:0-18190 GCA_035260565.1 Ignavibacteriaceae bacterium
TCGTAATGGTTATTGGAGCTTACCTGGAAGGGAAGATCGTGCACCTCTATACAATTTGTCTTGCTGATCACCACAGCCCTTTCAATTGCATTTTCAAGTTCGCGTACATTGCCCGGCCAGTTGTATTTAACCAGAAAATCCATTGCTTCAACGGAAATACTATCTTTCTTTTTATTCATCGAGGTTGAGAATTTTTTCAGGAAGTAATATGCCAGCAGTGGAATATCTTCAATTCTTTCACGCAGCGGGGGAATGAGGATAGTGAAAACATCAAGCCGGTAATATAAATCCTCCCTGAATCTGCCCTGTTTAACAAGATCTTCAAGGGGTTCATTTGTAGCTGCAATTACTCTGAAATCACTTTTAATAACTTCATTTCCGCCGACACGGGTAAATTGTTTGGTTTCAATAACGCGCAGCAGTTCAACCTGCATTTTAGGTGAAACTGTTCCAATTTCATCCAGAAAAACAGTACCGCCGTTAGCCATTTCGAACTTACCTTTGCGTTTATAATGAGCGCCGGTAAAGGCTCCTTTTTCGTGACCAAATAACTCACTTTCAAGAAGCGATTCAGCCAAAGCCCCGCAGTTTACTGTTATGATCGGAAAATATTTTCTTTTGCTGTTGATATGGATTGCCTTTGCAACAAGTTCCTTACCAGTACCGCTGTCGCCCCTTATCATAACCGTTGTATCAGTCTGCGATACGGTATTGACCAGGGTGAATATTTTCTTCATTTCAGTGCTTTCGCCTATCAGGTTATCCGGTTTTATTATCTCATCAATATTTTCCTTAAGCGCTTCATTTTCCGATTTCAGGTATTTTTGATTCAGAGCATTTTCAAGTATATGCGACAGCTCATCGGGGTCTACAGGTTTTGTTATATAGTCGTAAGCTCCGTCCTTAAGCGCTTTTATTGCTGAGGGCACAGATGCGAAAGCGGTAATAAGAATGACGATAACCGACTGATCATATTCTTTAACTTTGGTAAGAAGCTCGAGTCCGCTCATTCCCGGCATTTTCATGTCGACTAGCAAAATATCATACTTGCCCTTTTCAAAATGTTTTAAAGCTATTTCCCCTGTATCGGCGGTTTCAACCAGGTAACCGTCTTCTTCAAACCAGTGTTTCAATGATTGCCGGACGATTAATTCGTCATCTACTACTAATAAATTTGCTTTAGGTTTCATTTTTCACTTCTTGGGAAATGTTTTTAATAGGTAAAGTTATTTTGAAGGTCGTTCCTTCAACAGATGTATTGTCTACTGAAATTTTTCCATGATGCTGCTTTATAATTCCATAGGCCACCGCAAGTCCTAGTCCGGTGCCTTTATTATCATTCTTCGTAGAATAGAAAGGTTCAAAAATATAAGGGAGATCTTTTTCGGAAATTCCTTTCCCCTGATCGGTTATCCTAATGATGGCATTGTCTTCATCTTCCTCCAGGACAACCTTTAATGTCTGACCTTCATTCATTGCCTCTATTGCATTGATTAATATTGCAATGAGCGCCTGTTCAATTTTTTGCGAATCACATTCTATATTCAGATTATCTTTTTTATACTCCCTAACTAATGTAATCCGGTTGATTTCAAGGTGATGATTTATAAGTATGAGGCTCTTATCGATGATTTTTGATAAATCATTCTCTGAAAATTTTCCCTCATCTTTATGCGAAAAAAGGAGCAGATCTTTAACTATTTTCCCACAGCGTGAGGATTCATCAGAAATCAGAGTGAGAAATTCAATAATATCATTATACTCTCCATCCTTACTCATCTTTAACAGTTTTTTAGCAATCAGTTTACTATAGGTAAGTATGCCTTCCAGAGGATTATTAAGTTCGTGAGCAACGGTCGCCGATAATTTCCCCAGCGATGCAAGTTTCTCAATCTGTGTTATCTGCTCGTATATTTTTTTCAGCTCTTCATTTTTTTCTTCAACTTTCAGATTCAGAGTTTCCGACCATTCCTTAATTTCGTTGTAGGCTGTATTTAACCTGGTTGACATATGGTTGAATTCATTTGCCACCTGTGCAAGCTCGCCTTTGGAATTTATGTCAATTTTGTAGTCAAGATTCCCGTTTGATATCTCCTCAATTCCCCTTGATATTTTTTTCAGCGGCTTGTTAACAAGAATAATTATGAATAATCCGCTAAAGGCAGATATAAGAATAGTCAGGATTATCGCATTTGTAATGATACTCTTGGTATTTGATTCGATTATCTCATTCATTTTTTCCGTTGATACAATAACGTCCAGTACGCCGAGAATATTTTTATCAGCCTGGTGCTCATGGCAGGCGCCGTTGTAACAATCTGATTCATTTTTTATCGGATTAATTAGTCCCAGTACCTTGCGGTCTTTATCAAACTTAAATTCCCTAATCATCTCATTCTGAGGAAGGTTGGTAGGCAGGGTAGGACGGGAGTGGCATACATAGCATGCTTCGCTGTTTGTATCAACTGTTTTGTTTATCTCAGTGGAATCCGTTGAATAGCTAATTCTTCCCTGTTTATTATATATCCTTATTTTCTCAACACCAGCCTCTTTTCCAATAGTGTTGATTATTTCATAGATATCCTGACGCCGGTTGAGGAGCATACTATAGCGTGTTGATTTTTTAATCACATCGCTGAGATTATATGCATTTTGGGATGAAGCTTCCCTCAGATCTTGTTTAAGAACTGAAAGGGTGTAAAAAGTATAAACAGCTAAATTAATTAGCAGAATACTTAAAATTATTAAGGTTAGTTTAACACTTAACCTATTTATGAATGAGGGACGCATAATCTCCCCGAAATCTCCCCGAAAAAATATTATCCAAACCTAACTAACAAAAAGAAGACTATCAAGACAGATAGTTGAATAAATCTACACTTTAAAGGTTCTCACTCACTATGCAAATAGCAAATTCAGAAATTCTTTATATTTCTCAATTCCTGTTGCCTCATATAGAGTCATTACTTTCAGCCCCCCATCATTTAACCTGGCCCCAAGGAAATTGAACTCATTTTCGAGTTCAAGCAGCCTGGTGCTAAGATCTGTGAGGTTTTGATTATATTCATCTTCAGTCAGTTCAACCTGCCTGATCTCATCAGGGTCGGCATCGACCAAACTGAGCCAGGAGCTGACTTTGAAGTCAGCTATACTATGTTTTAATTTATCAACAATTAAAAAATTGATGGGGGAGACTATCTCGGTCTCTCCCCATTCACCCCACAATTTCAACAGACCTTTTCCCCTGGTTATTCCCGAACCAGCCGTCTGGAATTCATATTCCTTAAGATTATCAAGGAAGAGGTAAGCAGTCTTATCCAATCCAAGGTAGTACGTTTTATCAAATAAT
The DNA here is from genome assembly GCA_035260565.1 of Ignavibacteriaceae bacterium. Lineage (GTDB taxonomy): Bacteria > Bacteroidota > Ignavibacteria > Ignavibacteriales > Ignavibacteriaceae > DATFVA01. The sequence goes on from DATFVA010000490.1 coordinate 3,350, forward strand.
TTTTTAAGAATTATACTGCGGCCCATATAATGGTAGCCCGGGGAATAATGAATTGCTTTAAGCAAATCCAGTTTCCTTCTGATTATATTAGACTGAAAATTCGAACTCTCACAGGAGTCTGATGCGGAATTCCCGGGGTTAATATTCCTCATGATCCTATCGAATACACAGTTATCACAATCGAAATTTTTATCACAGAGTTTATACTCAACAGTATTCGAACTCATCCATATACATTTCATGGAATCATAATTGACCGGCTCGGAACTTTTATTTTTAGACATTTGGAGATCTCCAAATTAATTATTCTAACATTTCAATGCTTAACCGACATTGGCTGAAACACCGGGAAGAACTTTGTAATTAGCCTGAATGCCCACATGCCAAGTACTACGAGCATCAGGGTAATACTGATTTCATTTACACTGGGAAAGTAGCTCACGCCTGCTTCCGAAATAATAGAAGTAATACTTACATTCATTCTATTGAGGATGAAACCTGCTACCATCAGGACTGTAGCCACGTACAGCCACTTTTTGTTTTGTCTTATACTCTTCTGGATCAATAAACCGAAAGGAATAAATACTCCAATCAATACTTCGAGAAAATAAAGGAGCGATTTTTCATTTATCGAGAACAGCAGTGAAATGTTGCCCGAGGTTATGAGGTCAACCAGTTTCAGGACAAAACCGAGCATAAAAACGGATACACTTATTAATCCTACCAGAGATAACAGTTCCATTTCCAGCTCACGGTTGAATGCACGTGCACTCATGAAAGATTCAAATATCACCATTGCAAACCCTATACCTACTGCCGACAGGAAGAAATAAACCGGGAGAAATGGAGAATACCAGATAGGGCTCATTTTGGTAGGGAGGATAAGGAATAATGAACCAAGTGATGACTGATGCAGCGTAGAAAGCAGAACTCCCAGCACCATAATAGGAATGCTTACTTTCCTTACGATTGAAAGGAGCCTGGCCCATTTAAATTTCTCAAGAGCCATAGGCAGGAATTCAAGAAATAGGACCGAAGTGTAGAGCATTACACACCAGGCTACCTCGAACATTACTGATCTTGGATTCCACATAATTAAAGCATGCCAGATGTTGTATGGTTTTCCCAGGTCGAACATCAATCCGAATACAACAAGCAGGTAGCCCAGGAAAGCAGTCAGAATTGCCGGACGTGTAAGCGGTTTAAATTTTTCTATATTGAATATATGTGTAACAGCACATAGGGTAAATCCTCCTGCTGCGAGACCAACACCGCAGAGAATATCAAAGCCGATCCATAATCCCCAGGGAAATGTATCGCTCAGATTTGTTGCTGATTGTAATCCACCCGTAAACCTCAAATAGGTTGAGTATAGACCGGTGATAACAATGATAGATGCAACAGCCCTCCAGAAAGTTAGTTTAGGCAGATTAATTGTTTTCATTGTTATCTGATTCCTTTTTGTTTGACATTTTATTTTCTTTTGCGATTTCGTTTTTGCGTTTGGTCAGCCAGTACATTCCTCCAAGGAAAACCGAACCGACCGATACTACGGTAGGTATTTTTTCGAGCGCGCGCATCGTATAATTAGGCAGCGCCTCATTGGGCAGTCCAGGGAAACCGAGCTGATCGAACGGAACAGGGGAGAGTACAAGCACACTCGTACCGCCTGCTTCTTTTAAGCCGTAAACTTCAGGATAATATGTATCCGGATCTTCAGCTATTCTTCTTTTGGCTTCGGCGATCATTTCATCCCTGTCACCGTATATAGTTGCCCCGGAAGGACAGGCTTCTGCACACGCTGTCTGTAAACCTTTAGAAACCCTGTCGTAGCACATAACGCATTTACGGACGCGCGGGTTTGTTTTATTCCATTCATATCTCGGAATTTTGTGAGGACATGCCTGCATACAATAACGGCAGCCTAAACACTTATCGGGATCATAAATAACAGGACCGAGTTCAGTTTTTTCCATCGCACCTACCGGGCATACAGATACGCAGGTAGGGTCAACACAGTGCATACACATTTTTCTTGTGTATACATCACCGTATTCTTCAACAACTGTATATGTGTTTGCGGAAAGATGATCTTTTAGGAAGTCATCGTTGGTTTCTGCAAGTTTATTCTGCTCTTTACAAGCCTCATAACAGGATCCGCAGCCAACACACATGGTTGCATCGAACAGTATTGCTTTTTGCTTCTGCATTTTCATTCCCCTTACATTAATAAGAATTCATTTTCGAAATCTTTAACACCTTCATCGGTAACCAATGATAGTGCACCTTCTACAACATTTCCGCCGTCGTGCATTGTGACACCTGCAAGTTCCGGCCTGACTGAATGCGCCCCAAGGAATTCACGGAGTCTCTTGAATTCTTTCCTCATCCAGTTTTTAACTTCGTTGCCGGCAAAGAGCTGATATTTACTTATTTCATATTCGGGTGCAAGCATCAGGATGCTCCAGTCATCTCCATAAGGATCAATGATCTTCTTCCCTACTATTTTAGGATTCGTGAATTTTACTTCTCCGTCAACGGGTGATCTGAACTTGAATTTATTTCCGTTTGATACACCTTCAAAAATTACTTCGCCCTTTCTTACCTGAGTTCCGGGTTCTGAAATTTTTGATACAGAAAAATTTCCCAGTGATTTAACAATGAAGTCATCAACCCCAACTTTAATTAATCCATATTCATTCTTTTTTGCCCAGGTATGTCCTTTCGAAATAAAAATATCTCCAGGAACTGAAAGAGTGTTGAGATCGAATACAAGACGTTCAGCCAGGAATGAACTCGGCTCAAATGCCGGATGAGTTTTCTTCTGCGCTCTTAATACAAAAAAATCTATTAAGATAAAGAAGAGAAATGTGAATACTACGAATAATGCGACCATGATGTTTTCCTCTCTATTTTGAAGTTTATCGCGTAATAGAGTAGGCAAAGGAAATGCCGGAATTATATCAATGTGTTGCTGACGTCGTTAAGTTAATATTAGATAAGGACTTAGGGCGGTAAAAATTTAAGGTATCGGAATTATTAAACAGTGGTGGTGTTAATTTATTCAACGATCGAAAACGACTATATTTTCAAAACTATGCTTATGAGTGTTTAATACAATAAACGAGTGTTGAATTATTCAATCGTATTTTGATTAAATATTCAACAATATTTATTGTAGTTATCTGTACTATTGACTGCTTCCTATGCTAGCCTGGACTTTAACTTCACCTGCAGTCTTAAAAAACAATGAAATCATCTTTTTTTGGTTAAGAACGGCTTCCTGGTTCAAATTCATAAGCATTATATGATAGCCTCCGGGTTTAAAAACGAGCGAATCCTGGGGAGCAACTATCAGGTCTTTAACGGGTCTCATTCCTAATAAATCCCCTTTTTTATAGGTCTCGTGTATTTGAACATCATCAGAAATATTTGAAGCAGCTTTATATAAAGTATCGGCTTTACTGCCGTTATTTATTACGGTACAGTAAAAGGCTGTATTAAAGGATTTAGGGGCAGGCCGCATCCAGGGATCTTTAACCGTGATCTTGCCATCCGACTGAAAAAGAAATAAAATTAACAATATAAAGTATTTCATAAACCTCTCTCCTTTTTATAATAAACTTTTGATGTCTTCCGCAAGTTCATCAGGGCTGGCAGTGCTGCCGTGATAGTTTTTACGAAGGTTGCCACTTTCGTCTACCAGAGAAATTCTATCTGTATGTATTATGAAATAATTAGGCAGGCCTTTATCATTATAGGTGGTATCGTCGTGAATTGCTTTCACATTAAACTGATCCAGGATTGTATTTATATTCTTATTGCTGCCTGTCACCAGTTCCCAGTTATCCATATCCATCTCCCTAACAGCAGCAAATTTTGTAAGTATCGATGGGGTATCTCTATCGGGGTCAAAAGTTATCAGCAAAAATTTTACCTTATTCAGCTCGTCTTTGTCTAACTTTTCTTCAGCGAGCTGCATATTGTGTGTAGTCATAGGACAAATATCAGGACAATTTGTATAAATGAATCCGATTACTGCCACCTTGTCCTTAATTATACTTGGATAATCAACCTCAACACTGTCCTGGTTGATAAGTTTAACCTGCCTGCCGGTTACATTTTTCTTCAGATCGAAATTATTCCCGCATCCCGAAAAAATAATCAGAAGGATTAGAAGAACGATCAGATCTTTCATACTATTTACTCTAAATGTTTGATTATAATCCGAAACTTATAGAAAATAGCCGGAACATGTAAGTGATGAGGAGAAACCTGATATTATTATTATTCATTAAATTGTCATAAAATAAAATATAAATAAATGATTTGAATTCAGAATTGTCAGACACCGAAGAAGCTGCAGATTTTCATAATCCGGATATGGCTGTTGAAGGTCCTATCCCAGCCGCATTTTGCAGACAGCGTATAGAAGAAATGAGCTATCTTCAGATCCATCTTTTCAGAAATATTAATTGGCTGACACATGTAAAGATCCCCTTTAATATTGACTTTGAATCAGTTGTATCCGGGCTGATTCTCATGCACGCCAAAAATTATTTCATTGTAGGATGTAATTATTCTAATTTCAAATTCCTCGAAGAAAGAGGCTATAAAGGCATCCGGATGGGAAGAGAAGCAGTTCTCGATCTAAGCTTTAACCACTTTCAGAAAAAATCTCTGAAGGAACTGATCAGAAGAGGAGGGAAGAATGGCTGTGTTGTGGAGATTCCTTTTTCTGAGGAAGCTTCAATAGAGCTTCAAGAGTTCAGGAAATTCAGCAGGCACGGTACTGAACCGCAATTAAAGTACCTGTTCAATACTATATTTGAAGAGTGCAACCGGCTGTTTGTTCTTCGAAGGCCTGACGGGATATGGCTTGGGGCGATACTGCTTTCCTATAAAAGCGATAAATATGTGCAGTCGGAGGTAATTCTCTGCCGGAAGAACGGACCGAATGGTATAATGGAAGCTCTTATTTATGAAATATTCAGAAAGTTAAGGGGTGAAGGTTGTGAATACTGGACTCTCGGGGCTGTTCCGTTTACCATTTACGGTTCAGGATTTTTGTCCAAAGAATACGTTATAAATCTGTCAGGCAGACTAATGAAATTTGCATATAACTATAAGGGATTGTATAATTTTAAAAATAAATTTAATCCGATCTGGACCGATTATTATATATGTATCAGACCATATTTTAATCCCGGGGCAATGCTTGGAATTTTACGGAAAAGCAACCTGCTTAGACTTGCTCTTCATAAAATAATTCATTTCGGGATGAAGTAGATAATCTGTTTATCGTATAAAATTATTTATTTTTACCAGCATTTATTAAAATGGCCAGGAAATATTGTCGCAGTCACAAGGAATAAAATTAATTCTCAGAGCATTCCGCCACCGCAATTACAGATTGTTTTTCGGCGGACAGGCGGTATCACTTATTGGTACCTGGATGCAGCAGATTGCTCTCGGCTGGCTGGTATACCGACTTACTGATTCTGCCTTTCTGCTTGGGGTCGTGGGATTTGCAACGCAGGTACCCACATTCCTCCTGGCAACTTTTGCCGGGGTGTATGCCGATAAATATAATAATCACAAAATAATTATCACCACACAGACCTTCGCGATGATTCAGGCTTTTATCCTTGCATATCTTACTCTAAGTCACCAGGTAACCGTCTGGTATATAATTCTACTTAGCATATTTGCAGGCATAATCAATGCATTCGATATGCCCACCCGGCAGAGTTTTGTAATAGAAATGGTTGAAGATAAAAACGATCTGCCCAATGCTATTGCCTTAAATTCATCTATGTTTAATTCCGCCAGGCTTATCGGACCCACAGCTGCAGGATTTTTGATATCGTCAGTTGGTGAAGGGATGTGCTTTCTCCTGAATGCCGTAAGTTATATTGCGGTAATAGCTGCTTTATTTGCGATGAAGATTAAAAAGAAAGAGAAAACCCAGGCAAAGAAGAAAGTACTCACCGAGCTAAAAGAAGGTATCAAATATTCATATAATTTTAAGCCTATTCGTGCGATACTATTTATGATAGCCGTTGTAAGCCTCGCAGGGATGCCGTATACAATACTGATGCCCGTAATTGCAAAAGATGTTCTCCATGGGAGTGCAAATACACTTGGTTTCCTGATGGCCGCAGTGGGAATCGGTGCCATGGCGGGAGCAATATACCTTGCCTCAAGAAAAACTGTAATCGGGCTCGGCAGATGGATTTATTATGCTTCCGGAATTTTCGGTATAAGTCTCATCTTATTTTCTTTTTCAAGAACTATCCCTCTGTCAATTTTCCTTATGCTGTTCACGGGATTCGGAATGATGGTGCAGATGGCGAGCTGTAATACAGTTCTGCAGACAATTGTTGACGACGATAAAAGGGGGAGGGTTATGAGTCTTTATGTTACTGCATTTATGGGATCAGCACCTTTCGGCAGCCTGGTTGCAGGAAGTCTGGCAAGTAATATAGGAACTCCGGCTACATTGCTACTCAGCGGGATAACGATTCTGATTGTTGCCGTCGTCTTTGCGAGAGTAATTCCCTCGTTAAGAGTTTTAATCAGACCTGTTTATGTTGAAAAGGGAATTATTCCTGAGGTATCAAAAGGATTGCAGGCTACAACTCATCTTCAAATGCCGCCGGAAGATTGATTTTTCCATAAAAATAATATTTCCGATAAATAAAGAAACAATTTATTAATTTGTATTCAGATTTAATGAAAAAAGGAAATAGCTATGGAAGCAAATAAAAATGCTCAGGAAATGTCTCCCGAAGAATTTCGACGGTACGGCTATAAAATGATTGACTGGATAGCAGACTACTTTCAAAATATTGAGTCTCATCCGGTTCTTCCATCAATTAATCCGGGAGATATTAAAAAACAGCTTCCGGATTTTCCTCCATCATCCCCGGAATCTATGGATGATGTCATTTCTGATATCGATAAAATTATTATGCCCGGGATAACTCATTGGAACCATCCTGATTTTATGGCCTACTTCAATTCAACTTCAAGTTCACCCGGCATTCTTGCTGAATTACTGTGCGCGGCGTTCAATGTAAATGGGATGCTCTGGAGAACAGCACCGGCATCAGCAGAACTTGAGAGAGTAACCCTTAATTGGCTGAAGAAGATGATCGGCATACCCGATGAATTCTGGGGAATAATATATGATACCGCCTCTGTTAGTTCATTGCACGGCATAGCGGCTGCAAGAGAACAGATTCACGGACTTGATATCAGGGGAAGAGGAATGGCGGGTAGAAGTGATCTGCCGCCTTTAAGATTGTATTGTTCAGAACAGGCTCATTCCTCCATCGATAAAGCAGCTATTACGCTTGGTGTTGGTCTTAACGGGGTCCGAAAGATTCCTGTTGATAAACAGTTCAGGATGATCCCTGAGAAACTGAGAGAAGCAATTGCGGAAGACAGGCAGAACGGCTGGCGTCCTTTTTGTGTTGTTGCTACAGTCGGGACAACATCTACTACAAGTATCGACCCGGTCATGTTAATCGGTGAGATCTGCAATAAAGAAAATATCTGGCTGCACATTGATGCGGCCTACGGCGGCACAGCTGCTATCGTCCCTGAAATGAAATTTATCCTCGATGGATTTGAGCTTGCCGATTCGATAGTTGTTAACCCGCATAAATGGATGTTTACACCTATAGATATAAGCGCATTTTATACCCGGAAGCCGGAAGTCCTTAAGAGAGCTTTCAGCCTTGTGCCCGAATACTTAAAGACAAACGAAAACGAAGAAGCGGAGAACCTGATGGACTACGGCATCCAGCTCGGCAGACGGTTCCGATCTTTAAAGTTGTGGTTCGTTATCAGGTATTTCGGTGTTGATGGAATAATACGAATTCTTCGTGAACATCTGCGTCTGGCTAAATTATTTGCCGAATGGATTGAAGCTCACCCTAAATTCGAAAGAATGGCGCAGGTCAACTTCGGGGTGGTCTGCTTCAGGTTTCATCCCGCAGATATAAATAACGAGGATGAACTGAATGAACTGAACAGCAGGCTTGTTCAGGTTATTAATGAAACCGGGAAACTTTTTATTTCGCATACAAAGATCGATGATAAATATATTATAAGAATTTCAATATCGGGTTTGAGGACAGAAGAAAAGCATGTGAAGAATGCCTGGATTTTAATCAGGCGGGAAGCCGAAAAACTCGTAAGGAAAGAGGAATGAAAAGTTTAATAACATTATTGCTGTTTAGCCTGATTGGTGGACATTCATTCGCCCAGGCACTAAAGACTGTCCAGGCTAATGAGCTTTATGTAAAGGCTATGAAATATTATGAAAGCAGGAATTATGATTCGCTTGTCAGCAGCCTGGAACAGGTGGTTAATCTGCGGCCCGATCATCCCGGTATAAGGTATAACCTTGCTGCTGCTTATGCCCTGGACGGCAGACCCTTTGATGCTGTAAAGAACCTGGGTAAAATAGCTGATATGAAACTTTATTATGCTGTGCAGCAGGATTCCGATTTTAAGTCAATCCGGAGTTCCGACCTGTTCATCCCGGTGCAGAAAAAATTTGAACAGAATATGATACCTGTAACTAACAGCTCTGCTGCATTCGTATTAAAGGAAAAAGGACTATTAACGGAGGGACTGGCATTCGATGCAGCAACCGGCAGGTTTTTCATAAGCAGCGTACACAAAAGAAAAATTATAGAATATAACAGCATCGGTGAGAGCGGGCAGTTTAACTCACAAAACGCCGATCTCCTGGGAATTTTCGGAATGAAGGCGGATGAAAAAAACAGGATCCTGTGGGCAGCTGCCGGTGCAATAAAGTTTATGGAGGGCTATGAAGATAGTCTTAAAGGCGCAAGTTTCCTGTACAAGTTCAATCTTGATGACGGCAGCCTTCTGCATGCATATCCACCTCCTGAAACCGGCGGCGATCATTTATTCGGCGATCTGACAATTAATTCACGAGGAGATGTATATGTATCTGATTCGCGCGACAATGCCATTTACAGAATGTCTGCGGACGGCAGCAGGCTGGAAATATTTATTCCGTCCGGATATTTTTTATCCCTCCAGGGAATTGCGTTCAGTGATGATGATTCCCTTCTATATGCTGCTGATTACTCGCAGGGTATTTTTAAGATAAATACACCAAATGGATCGGTCAATCTCCTTGAAAATAAAACCTCAACAACTCTGCTCGGAATTGATGGACTGTATTTTTATAAAGGTAAACTTATTGCCACTCAAAACGGGGTAAATCCTCAGAGAATTTTATCCCTCAAACCCGACGATGAAATAACCAAGGTTGTGAATTATAAAATACTGGAGTCAAATAATCCGCTCTTCGATGAACCTACCCTTGGAGTAATTGATAAAGACAATTTCTATTTTATTTCGAACAGTCAATGGGGAAGGTTTGATAAATCCGGCAGAATTTTCCCTGATGAACAGCTTGACAACCCCCGGATTTTAATGATTAACCTCAAATCTTCAGATGACAACAAAGAATAATCAATTATTTGCAAAATAAAGATTATGCCGGTATTATTAATAAGTACAATCCGGATTATGTTGTTGCCGACTATCCGGTTAAACCCGTCTATGAGAAATTCACTGAAAGGAAAGATTTTGTGAATTTATATCTATCTTTCGGAATAGCTTCAGGAGAATTAGCTTCAGTAGAAATCTTTTCGAAAACATAAGCACTCATTAAAATTATGGATAAGATTTTCGAATTCGGACTGTTGGCATTCACTTCAATTTTTACGATGATCAACCCTCTGGGTGTAATGCCGGTATTTACTTCTCTTACATCTGGAATGAATTCACACGAAGCAAAACAAGTAGCTGTTAAAGCCGTAATTACAGCATTGTTCACCATGGTATTATTTGCAGTCTCAGGAAAATTTATTTTTGATTTTTTTCACATTTCTGTGAATAGTCTCAGAGTTGTAGGCGGCATAATTTTCTTTATGGCTGGTTTTGATATGCTGCAGGCAAGACTGATCAGAACCAAAGAGAGTTCAAAGCCGGATTCTGATTACGGAAATGATATTGCCATAACGCCCCTGGGAATACCCCTGATTTGCGGTCCCGGAGCAATTACTGCTTCAATCGTGCTTATGAATGATGCGGATCTTATTACAGAGAAGGTTTTACTCCTTATTGCTATTTTACTTGTCTTATTGATTACCCTTTTCTTTCTTGTGGGTGCCAGGCAGATAATGAAACTCCTTGGCGACAGCGGCAATAAAGTGCTTATGAGGATTATGGGATTGATTGTTATGGTTATTGCTGTGGAATTCCTTTTCAGCGGATTAAAGCCCATCATTAGAGATATTTTCAATATAGCTTGAGAAAAAATTTCCGTTAAAGCTTTATGATTGAAAAAATCAGGCCTTTTACTGTGGTCTGGTAATTGATATATATGTTGATTGATTTAATTAATTTCTAAGAATAACATTAATTACTGAAGAAATAAAAGAAAAATTTGGATAAACCTGATACAGAAAACGGCAAAAAAGAACCGGCAATCCATATTGATTACGAAGCAATATTCAGAAACTCGGTAGACGCTTTTATAATAGTATCTTCAGAAAACGGAAAGATAGTAAAAGCAAACCAGGGAGCTCTGAGCCTCCTGAATTATGAAAAAAAAGAAATGTTCAGCCTGGCTGCAAAGAATATATTTTCTGAGGCTGAATATTCCCGCCTCCGCTTTGAGTATTTAAAAAACCAGCCGGCATTTGATGGAACCTTTATTGAGAGCGAATTCATTTCAAAAGACTCTAGAAAGATCCCCGTTACCGTAAGCATAAAAAAAATTCAAAACAACATGATCCTGCTTATCGCAAGGGATATTTCGGATGTCAGGCAAACTGAAGAAGCACTCAGAAGAGAGGCATTCATTTTTGAAAACCTTAATGATGCTGTTCTTATCACAGACCTCGAAGGATATATACAAAGCTGGAATAAAGCTGCGGAAAAGATATTCGGGTATAAAAAAGAAGAGGTAACGGATAATTTTATAAATATACTTTTTGGCCGGACAGAATTTGACCTGTACTTCGATAAAATAAGCCAGAAGATACAGCAGACCCTTTATTGGAACGGGGAAACCAAAATAATCAGGAAGAATGGATATCAGGGTATAGCGGAAACCTCAGTATTTCCTTTCAGGGATTCTTCAGGAATTCACATTGCCTTCGTTGTAATTATCAAAGATATCACACTGAGAAGACAGGCAGAGCGGAAGATGCAGGAAAAGGACCTGATGTACAAGGCACTTATAGAGTCTTCTGCTGATGCAATCTATGTGCTTAAAGATAAAAAACTGCTGCTCGTTAATCCGGCCTGGTGCAGCCTTTTCGGTTATTCAAGAGAGGAGGCTCTTTCGGACGATTTTGATATAATGAAGATCGTTGCTCCCGCGAGCAGAGAGTTAATACTGCATAAGTTTTCAAAAAATCACTCCGAAAGAATTGAGGTTTCAACATACGAGCTGAAAGGTCTCACCCGGGATAACCGGGAAATAGACCTTGAAGTAAAAGTGAGCAAAATTCTCTGGAATGACGAGGAAGTTAACCAGGGAATCTACCGGGATATTACAGAAAAAAAGAAAACAGAAATAGCTATCCGGGAATCCGAAGAGAAATTCAGAAAACTCGCAGAGAAATCCCTGGTAGGCGTCTATATAATCCAGGACGGAGTTTTCAGATATGTTAATCCCAAACTTGCGGAAATTTTCGGCTATTCACCGGATGAAATAATAAACATAAAAAGCCCTTCCGATCTGACTTATCCTGACGACAGGAAAACTGTCAGCGAAAATATTGATTACAGATTATCCGGCATAGTTGATTCAATTGCATATTCATTCAGGGGAGTAAAGAAAGATAATACTGTAATTGATGTTGATGTTTTCGGTGCTAATAGCACCATAGGCAATAAACCGGCAGTAATAGGAACTCTTCTGGATACTACAGAGAAAAAGTTAGCTGACAGAGCGCTGAAGGAATCTGAAAAAAAGTACAGAACAATTATTGAAGCTGCAAATGATGCTATAATAACCGTCGATATTGAATCAGGTAAAATTATCGATGTTAATAAGCAAACAGAAAGATTAACCGGTCATTCCAGGAATGAGCTGCTTGGAAAATCTCATCTCTTTCTCCATCCGAAAGAAGAATGGGAACATTATTCCTTAATTTTCGGGAATGTTGTTCAGCGGAAACAAAAAATATCTCCCGGCGATGTTTATGTTCAGCATAAGAATGGCGACAGAATCCCTGTCGAAATCAGCAATAGTAAGTATACTCTCTCCGGCAGAGATGTTATTCAGGGTATTTTCAGGGACCTTAGTGAAAGAAAAAAAGTTGAAGAAGAGATCCGTAAGCTGTCGAGGGCAGTAGAGCAGAGTCCTTCCGCAATAATGATTACAGGTATGCAGGGAGAAATAGAATATGTAAACCCTTATTTTTGCAAAGTTACCGGCTATAGCATTCAGGAAGTAATAGGTAAGAACCCGAGGATATTAAAGTCAGGCAGCACATCGGATAATGAATACAAAGATATGTGGAAAACGATTGCTAAGGGAAAAGAATGGCGGGGAGAATTTCACAACCGGAAAAAGAATGGCGAGCTTTACTGGGAGCAGGCATCTATTTCACCTGTCCGCGATGAAAAAGGAATAATAACTCACTATATAGCTATAAAAGAGGATATTACTGAAAAAAAACGGATGCAGCAGGAACTTTTAGTTGCAAAAGAAAAAGCAGAGGAATCCGATAAGATGAAATCGGAATTCCTCTCACAGATGTCTCACGAGATCCGTACACCTTTGAATGTCATTTTGAGTTATAATTCATTCCTGAAAGATGAGCTATCCGATACAATAAACGATGATATAAAACTTTCATTTGATTCAATAGATTCTGCCGGTAAGCGATTACTCAGAACAATCGATATGATACTTAACCTTGCTGCCATCCAGAAGGGCAAAATTGATATAGAACTTGATCCTGTTGACGTTGGAGCCATTTTAACCGGTCTAAGCAGAGAATTCGAATTCCAGGCCAGGGAGAAAAAACTATACCTCAAACTTGAACTTCCCCCGGGGAAAATAATAATTCCGGGTGACGATTATCTGCTCAGTGAAATTTTTCAGAATCTTTTGAATAATGCATTGAAGTATACGAGGGAAGGAGGTATCGATATCCGGGCAGAAATCATAAACGACGGAAGAGTTAAAATAGATATCCGGGATACCGGGATAGGCATTTCGAAAAAGTATCTGCCGAAATTATTCCTTCCTTTTACACAGGAGGAGACGGGATATACGAGAAAATTTGAAGGAAATGGTCTCGGACTTGCCCTCGTAAAAAATTATCTTGATCTGTTAAAAGCTGAAATAAGTGTGGAAAGTGAGAAGGACAGAGGCACGACATTTTCAATTATTTTTGATTCTGTAAATCATGCCTCCTCAAAGGTTATATCCGAGAGTAAACTCAGTCCTCCATCGTAAAACCTATTTTTATAGTAACCTGCCAGTGCTGAACCTGGTTGTTGTCAATATGACCTCTCGTATCCATAACCTGGAACCACCTCATATTCCTTACCGTCTGTGATGCTTTTGAAACAGCTTTTTGAATTGCATCTTCAATACCTTTCTCTGAAGAGCCGGTTAGTTCAATCATCTTATATACATGATCACTCATAATAATATTATCCTTTAATTTTAAGTGGAATTGGTGCCTGCCAAAATAAAGATTTTTCAGGCTTTATGCATTCATTTTTTGCAAAAGAATCTGAAATAATTTCAGAGCATCAAACCCCATATCATTTGAAAAATTTCAGGGAAGAAACATGTCGAAAAAATCAGCTTATATTAAACAGCTTAAAGGTATAACATTCGCCGGTAAGACGGATTCAAATCATTGGGTTGTAATGGACGGACCGGAAGAATTCGGCGGAAGCAATGCGGGAATAAGACCGAAAGAACTTATCCTCCTTGGTCTTGGCGGATGTACCGGAAGCGATGTTGTAAGTATTCTGGCAAAAAAAAGAGTGAAGATTGAAGGATTTGAAATAAACGTGGATTCGGATGTTAGTGAGGAGTTTCCGCAAGTCTTCACCAAAATGCATATTGAGTATGTGTTTTACGGGAATGAAATTGCAGAAAAGGATGTCGAAAGAGCAATCGAATTATCCACAACGAAATATTGCGGCGTAACGAAGATGCTTGAGAAGGCAGCAGAGATTACCCATTCATATAAGATTGTCAAGACAGAACCTGTGGAAGTCTGAGACTTTAGAGCAGCTGATTTTTAGGAGTCTTCTGACACGCAAACAAATCGTCTTTCGCAGTAAGACATTTTGTTAGACTGATGAATTATTATATGTTGATAAATTGCCTAACCAATTGCAATTGGCTCCCCAATTCGTTAATTAATTCATAATCCGCCAATCGGCAATTGGCCAATTCCTTAATGTTTCTGGTAAAGCCCTATTATATTTCCCTGCGGATCTTTGATCAATGCGTACCAGCCCATAGCAGGGATAACAGTTTTTTCTTTGAAAACACTTCCACCGCCGGATTTAGCCTTATCCAGTGTTTCATCAATATTTGATACATTGATGTGGAATACAGTAGTATCGCCGCTATTTACTTTCTCAACCTGTCTTACACCGACCATTATTCCCTTATGGTTGTTGAAAAGCATATAACCTTTTCCGAAGGGTTTAAACTCCCATTCGAAAACTTTACTAAAAAAATCCTTTGTCTGATCCATGTTTGAAGAGGGGATCTCTATGTGCGATATAAGTTGGTCT
>DATFVA010000491.1:0-2913 GCA_035260565.1 Ignavibacteriaceae bacterium
CCCCATAGCATCAACAATTATTCTGCATTCAGTTCTGTCGGCTTCAGAATCGTTCATTAAAAAGATTTTATTCTTCGAAATTAGCTTTTGGGTATAAACATAGATTTTTCATTATAATACCCGCAGGAAGGACATGCACGGTGGGTCATTTTCATTTCACCGCAATTCGAACACGTTCCAAGTGTAGGAGCTGTTGCTTTGTAGTGTGTTCTCCTTTTATCCCTTCTGCTCTTCGACCATTTTCGTTTTGGATTTGGCATTCTTTTACCGTTTCTTAATTAGTGTTTAATTTATTTTTTAATTCCATCAGCGGAAGCCACCTGACATCAGTTTCATCTTTACCGCAGGAACAATTTCCTTCATTAAGGTTTTTACCGCACCTGCTGCAAAGACCTTTACACTCTTCACTGCATAACTTCTTCATAGGAACTGCTAATATTGAAAAATCACGGACATCATCAGAAATATCAATCACATCTGCTACAGATGGAATATAAACTATATTATCGGATTGGCTTTCAACAGGTTCCATTCCCTGCAGGTAAACCATTTTATAACCGGTCCCCAGTAATTTTTTAAATGTGCCATTACATCTGTCACACTCAAAAACTATACTGACAGAGACAGAAGAATCAAGGATTATTTGATTGTGAGTTTTTTTGAGCTCAATCTCAACTTCAACATTTCCTTCAAACGGCAATTCCAATCCTACGACATTTACGGGTTCAGAGAATCTGAAATTATGAGTTCCCTCACTCAGATTCGAAATCTTGATTTTCATCGTAAATTCTCACAATCTTTACAAAAAAACGATTAGAAATATAGCCATACTTCCATATATAGTCAATAAATTAAGTTATACACATAAGCTATTTTCATTGAAAAAACCTGAGGAGCTTATTAATGTATAATCTATCATAATGGATGTTCCATATCTTCCCTAAACTGAAATTAAAAACACACCTAATAAAAGCGGAGAATCAAAATGGTGAAATAAGACTCCAGAATCTCTGTATTATAAGCTTTGAAGCGAATATTATACGCATATAGAACGTATGTGGGACGTATGTGGAACGTATGTGAGACGTATGTGAGACGTATGTGGAACGTATATGATACGGTTTAAGGTAGAGTAAGTGAGGGTCGATAATTGCTCTATAAAAAAGGGGCGTAACGATCCAGAGAGAAAAATGGTCGGGAATAGTCAAAGATTCTATATGAAATGCTATAGTTTATAAAAGCTATATACTTTAAATTAGAGTTTTATTTTAGATTTAAATGATATGCTCGCTGTCCGGAATTTGACAAAAGAATATAACGATGTTGTTGCAGTAAAAAATTTGAGTTTTACTGTAAATGAAGGCAAAATTTTCGGTCTTCTTGGTCCAAACGGCGCCGGCAAAACTACCACGATCAGAACATTATTGAATATAATAAAACCCACATCCGGAGAAATTAGTTTTAATGACCGGAGGATATCGAGAGATTTTTTTAATATTATCGGCTACCTTCCGGAAGACAGGGGTTTATACAAAAAAAGCAGGGTGGATGAAGTAATCCTTTATTTCGCAGCCCTCAAAAATATGAACCGTTCCAAGTCTCAAAAACAACTGGATTACTGGCTGGAGAGATTAGGGATAGTACATTATAAAACAAAGAAAATAGAAGAGCTCTCGAAAGGCAACCAGCAGAAGGTCCAATTTATTATTTCAGTAATTCATAATCCCAAATTACTGATTCTTGATGAACCCTTCAGCGGGTTCGATCCTATAAACCAGCAGATAATCCGTGAGACGATTCTTTCCTTCATCTCAGAGGGAAAACTTATTGTGCTTTCCACACATCATATGGATTTTGCCGAAAAAATGTGTTCAGAGATCCTGCTTATGAACAAAGGCCAGGAAGTCTGCAGCGGTTCGCTTTCACAGTTGAAAAAGAACTTCGGAGGAAATATGGTTGAGATCGGCTTCGAGGGGAACAGCAACTTAATCAAAGAATTAAAATATGTGAAGGGAATAGACGATTATAATAACTATGCCGAAGTTCAGCTTGAGGATTCAATTGAGCCTTATGTTTTCCTGCGGGATATAGCAGATAAAATAAGAGTGAACCATTTCAGAATTATTGAACCTACACTAAATAAAATTTTTATCGATATGATAAAACAGAGTGCCTGATTTAATGAAGAAAGTTTTTGAAATATCGAAGTGGGAATTCCTTGAAAAAGTTAAAACACGGGCTTTTATTCTATCTTTAATAATTACGCCTGCGCTTGTGATCATGGTTTCCATCGGAGGGACATTTCTGTCTACAAGCGAGCAGGAGTCGACCAAGGCAATCGGCATAATTGATTCATCAATGGTTTACTTCTATCCCCTTTCGCAGACGCTTGAAAGCTACAAACTTGATAACGGACAACCCGCCTATGTTGTTTTTAATCTGAATCAGCCGATGGAAGAATATAATAATGCAATCCTATCGGCTGACAAGGAAGTATACAAAAATAAAATTTCAGGATATATTCTCTTAAGAAGGTACGGGAATGATTCTCTGAATATCGAATACAGAAGCAGCAATTCGGGAAATTTTAAAGACGTGCAGAGAATAGAGAATGCAGTTGAAGAAGTGAGACTAAAAATGCAGCTTCAGAAGCTGGGAATTAATCCTGACCTGCTTAATACGTATTTCAGCAGGATCAGCATTAACCAGATAACTATAAAAGAAGGCGGTCAGATTCAGCAGTCCGACTTTTTAACGGAATTCCTTTCTGCAATAGTTTTTATAATGCTCCTGCTTATGATGATTATCTATTCGGGACAAATGCTTGTCAGAAGCCTGGTCGAAGAAAAATCAAATAAACTGATAGAGATATTAATTTCAAGCTGTACTCCTGAACAACTGCTGGCAGGAAAA
>DATFVA010000492.1:0-9500 GCA_035260565.1 Ignavibacteriaceae bacterium
GTCTCGACCTGTATATTCATCAAGTTGGAATCTCTCCGCCTTAGTGGAGAACATCTATATAAACTGCTTAGAATTCTTTATCCCCCGGGGTTTTCCCGCCTGATACATGCAAATTTTAGGGCGGCATTAATTCAGCCATCACAGAAATTATAGAAATTTATTTACTTGGGACAGATATTTAATTTCCCGATAAAATGAAATCAGCCAGAAAGTTCTTAAATTCGGTAAATCATTTTTGTAAAATAAATCAGCAGCACATAAAATGGCTTTGACCTATTCCGAATACCTTCAGCTTAACTCATTATTAGAATCTCAGAAATTATTGTCTGAAGGACCCGAGCACGATGAAATGCTTTTTATAATAATTCATCAGGCATACGAATTGTGGTTTAAGGAGATCCTCCACGAAATGGATTATCTTAAAGAACTTCTCGGGCATAAAGACCTTGCAAGATCTCTGCATACAATGAAAAGGATCTTAACTATTCTGAAGATCCTTGTAGCCCAGATAGATATACTTGAAACTATGACTCCTTTAGAATTTCTTTCTTTCAGAGACAGGCTCGAATCTGCTAGCGGATTTCAATCAGCACAATTCAGAGAAATTGAATTATGCCTGGGGAAAAGAACTCCCGGAATGCTGAATAGAACTCACTTCGGAAATAAAGAAAGAATAAAGATTGAAAAACGTATAACAGAACCGGCTGTCTGGGATGCATTTATCGATTACTTGTCAAAAATCGGATATGAAGTTCCTGAACCGTATTTGAAACGGGATTATTCACAGCCAATTACTGCTACCCAAAGTATTCAGAATATTATTAAATTAATCTACAAATCGGACCCGGTTAACTCCCAGTTTTGTGAGTTAATGGTGGATCTGGATGAAGGCTTCCAGGAGTGGAGATATAGACATGTTAAAATGGTTCAGAGAACAATCGGAACTAAAATGGGAACAGGTGGATCCGATGGGGTTAAATATTTAATGACTACATTAAACCAGCCTTTTTTTCCGGATTTGTGGGAAATAAGAGCGGAGCTGCAGAAAGATGTTTAAACCAGAAGAACTATATAATTCGCCTAATACCCTTGCAGAATATTATTCAAAATTCAAAGTCACTGAACGACTATTGCTCACTGGTCATTCTCACCAGGCATGGCCTGACTGCGGATTTAATGGACAAAAAAAGGCGTGGCTGGATGCTGCTGAATATGTAGATGATAAATGGGGAAAAGCATTCGAAAAAGCTGATGAAGTTAAAAAAGGGTATCTGAGACTTCTGGATGATGACAGCGGTCATATTACTCTGTCTTCAAATACACATGAATTAATTGTCAGATTTTTATCCGCTTTGCCGATCAATAAAGAAATAAATATAGTGACTACAGACGGTGAGTTTCATACTATACGCAGACAGCTCGACCGGCTTGCGGAAGAAGGAATAACAATAATAAAGGTGGAATCATCCCCTGCCGGATTAGTAACTGAAAAATTGGTCTCAAATATTAATAATAAAACTATCGCTGTACTCGTCTCAAAGGTATTTTTCAATTCCGGTGAAATAGTTGAAGATCTTTCCCCGGTAGTTAACAGATGTGAAGAGATGGGAGCAAAATTATTGGTGGACGCATACCATGCATTGAATGTTGTGCCCTTCTCTATAAAAGATGAAAAACTTGAGGACGCATTTGTAGTCGGAGGAGGTTATAAATATTGTCAGCTTGGTGAAGGAAATTGTTTCCTCAGGTTCCCTGAAAACACTTCCCTTCGTCCTGTTATTACTGGCTGGTATAGTGAATATGGAACTTTATCAAAAGCAAAGGGAAAGGGTGAAACTTTGTATGGTTCAGGGGATGATCTATTTGCAGGTGCCACTTATGATCCAACCGCCAATTACCGGGCAGCTGAGGTATTTAATTTTTTTAAGGAACAGAATTTAACTCCCGGATTTCTTAGAAATGTGAATCAGCATCAGATTTCTTTACTTGCAGGTGAATTTGATCAGATGGATACAGATCCAAAAATTGTCACCCGTAATAAAAATCTTAAAATCACTGAAATGGGCGGATTCCTTGTATTGTATTCAGCTTATGCTAATGAGATATCTTCCAGGTTAAAGGAAGAAGGAGTGTGGACGGACTATAGAGGAAACCGACTAAGACTTGGACCTGCACCATATCTTTCAGACGATCAGTTAAAAACTTCAATGGATATTCTCAATAACGTTATTAGTAATTTTTAAAGTTTATAATATAAAATGAATTTTATTTCAGAGTTTGCACAGAATGTCAGGATTGTTGATATACTCGATATATTAATAGTTTCTGCATTCTTATTTATATTTATCAATTGGCTTCGAAGAAGTGCTTCACGCAGAATAGTAGTTGCAATTTCTGTCTTTGCCGTAATTTATCTTCTGGCCAGGTTTTTCCAGCTCTATCTCACTGAACTTTTAATAAAAACTCTTATAGTCGTAATTTTAATCGCTGCTATAATAGTATTTCAATCTGATATCAGGAGGATGATAGACCTGGCCTGGTTCTGGACAAGTTTCCGAAGGAAAACGAGGCTGTCAACGTTTACCTCTTCAGTTGATCTGCTGACAGAATCTGTAGGTAAAATGTCAGAGAAAAAAACCGGGGCGTTGATTGTTATAAGGGGAAAAGAATCCTGTGAAAAACAGCTGACAGGCGGCATCCCTCTCGAAGGCAGAATCAGTGCTCCCTTACTTTATAGTATTTTCAATACAAGTTCCCCTGGCCATGACGGGGCGGTAATAATTGAAGGGAATAAGATATCACGGTTCGGAGCACACCTTCCGCTCTCAGTTAATATGGCTGCTCTTGGTGAAGGAAACACAAGGCACGCGGCTGGCCTTGGATTATCTGAACAGTGCGATGCATTTACTATAATTGTTTCTGAGGAACGGGGCACAATCAGTGTTGCAGAAAACGGACGGTTAACAATATTGAAATCAACAGTGGAATTGAAGAACCACCTTGAAGAGTTTTATCATAAAAATTATCCTCCGGCGAAAGATAGTGAATCAAGCTGGTGGAATAAAAGACACGTTCTTACTGCCGTGTCCTCATTATTAATAGCAGTAATAGCATGGTTCCTGCTTGCATATCATTCCGACAGGATTTTCAGGAATTATTCTGTACCGATAGAATTCAGAAATATCACCTCTGATTTTGCGCTTGCACAACAGGTCCCTTCTAAAGCAGAAATAACTCTGGAAGGGTCTGAGCAGGATTTCCGTTCGCTCGATCCCTCTGAGCTTGTTGTCTCAATAAACCTTAATGATATTAAAAAAGGAAAGAATGAATTTGCACTTACTGAAGAAGATATTGAACTCCCTGCAGGATTGAACCTGTATGATATAGAACCAAAAATAATTACAGTAACTGCTATTCCGACAAAAATAATTTCCTTGCCTGTGAAAGTACAGACTACAGGTGAACTAGCTGAAAAACTTCACCTGGTTTCCATTCAGCCAAACCCTCCTAATATTCTTCTTATCGTCCCTAAAGAAGGAAATAATGTTCCAAAATCAGTTAATACTGAACCGGTTGATCTGAGCCAGGTTACCCGCTCAACAACTGTTAACGCTCAACTGCTGATTCCCCGGAAATTCAAGCTCCCTCCCGAAGAAGATGGAGAAGTAGCTGTCAACATCATAATTAAAAACAGATAATGAATTGTTCCGATTTAATGAATCAATTTCGCCGATTTAAAAATGAAGACTCGTTGCCGCAGTTTAAATCCTGAAGATTTGTGCCTCAGAGCTGCTAAACATTAGCAGCATAAATTACATAAGCAGCTGAACGGTGGCGCATACTGCGCTCCTCCGATCCCCTCCCTTTTAAGCATATAATAAATTTATTCCAATGGATGATGAACACCTTGCCTGCCGGTTTTTTTCATTATAGCCTTAAGGCTGTGCAGCATTAGTAGAAAATATTAAAAGTTATATTCAATAAACCGCTAAGCTGCGGCACATAAGAACAAAACTAAAAAAAACATTCAGTCGAATATCCAGCATTCCAAAATCCCCGTTTTTTCAAATGCATTATACCGGTCATTTTACGTCATATCAACATCTCACATACGTCTCACATACGTCTCACATACGTTCCACATACGTTCCATATACGTCTTACTTACGTTCTATATACTACTTATAAAGGTCTTTAATAGATCCTTTATTTGCTTAAAAAGGTTCACTTTGAATGAAAAATCGATGGTTGCAATGTCTCAGCAAAGAGAAGAATACAAGAAGGTTTTTGACTATTTTAAACACGCCTGGAAAAATACAGTACTCTCCGGCCTTCTAGATAATTTTGAAGCCGGACCAATTGAGTGGAGTAATCCGTATTTATATAAATAAATCTCAGAAAATAATGGAGTAGTATGGAATGGTTAATTCTTTTTGTTGCGGGACTCTTTGAAACAGCCTGGGCCATCGGTATGAAATATTCTCAGGGATTTACTAAACTCTGGCCGTCGGTGTTCACCATTGTATGTATATTAATAAGTATGGGACTTCTTTCCTACTCATTAACAAAATTACCTGTCGGAACCGCATACGCAGTATGGACCGGAATCGGTGCAGTCGGAACTGCCGTATTGGGTATAATCCTTTTCGGTGAATCTCGCGAACTTGTTAGACTTTTCTTTATTTTTCTTATTATTTCGGGCATAGTTGGATTACGCGTCTTCGCAAAATAAAGGAGAATTTTTCATAAATTCTTGTTTCTATCAAGTACTATTATTTTTAAGAAACCCGATCATGTCTGCATTATCATGTTAAAGACATACAATCTTTATATTACACTCTTCCGCCCCCTGATCATGGGCCTTCACACTATAACCTCAAAACCTTGTTAAACGATACTCTATTTTTCCCTAATAACTGAAAGAATCGTAGTAGTCCGTCAAGTATATGACTATTTAAGACTTACTAAAAGTCTCTTCTCCTTCCAAAAATCCTGATTATTAGACGATTTTTTAACAACACAGAGATTACAGTTTTTCATCCTTCGTTGCATTTCAGACGGCAACTGATATTTTTCGATAGGTAAGGATAATAATATGAAAAAAAGCAAAAAACCCGGTTTTTATCCTATTTTGTTGAATCTTGAAAGATTGAACTGCCTTATTGTGGGTGGTGGTAAAGTTGCTTGCCGAAAAGCCCTTTCTCTCTTAAAATTCAATACTGCAGTAACGATGATTTCACCCAGATTCTGCCGGCCAATCCTCGATTTAGCTGGGTCTAAAAAGATAGTAATTATAAAAAAAGCTTATTCCAGTGAATATTTAAAAGGATTCGGTATTGTATTCAGCGCTACCGACAATCCTGAAATAAATAGAAGAGTCAGAACGGATTGCACTGAAAAAGGGATTCTTTTGAATGCGGCTGATAAACTCCCATTATGCGACTTTATACTTCCTGCTAACATATCGCGCGGCGATCTGATTATCTCAATATCATCTCAGGGAAAAGCTCCCTTTTTTACTAAAGAAATGAAAAAAAAAATTAACAAGCTGATACCTCCGGTCTATGAAGATATCTTTGATCTTGCAGGGAAATTCAGACAACACATTTTAGCAGATAAGAAGGTTGATTCCAAAACAAGAGCTGGAGTCTTAAAATTTTTTGCATCAAAGGATTGGGTATCTATACTGCAAAGTAATGGCAGTGTAAGCAGCAAACAATATATAAACAGGATCTTAAAGGAACTCGATTTAGTTTAAAAATTAATTCAGGTAATCAATATGGGTGATTTGAAAATCTTAAAGAAAAAAATATTTATCACCTTCTCCATAATGCTCCTTTTGATTATTGGCAGCGGTGTTTTAGGCTGGATAATTACTAAGCAATTAGAAAAGAGTACTAAAATCACGGAGGTTGTCCACATACTAAAGGAATCCGAACTTCAGCTTAGAAGAGAAGAAAAAAATCTTTTGATCAGGGGCTACTCTCAGCAAAGGTTTCTCAGGTGGCAAAAAGCTAAGGAGGAATTCCACCAAAAATTCGGTGAACTTATTGGAATGAAAGCACTGAAAGATAGTGAAATAGAAGAATTGAGAAACGATTATTCGGAAATGTCAGATAATTATAACCAATTTTTCGACGTAATACGTTCGAGTGCTCTTAGCGCCGAAGAAATTGCAAAGTATGACCAGGAATTTAAAAATATCGGAAGAAAGACTCTGCAAATGATCAATGAAATTCTGTCGCGTGAACATAATATTTCATCCGGTAGAGATTCACAGGCGGATATATTAATTGCAGTATTCCTCATTGTTTTTGTCTTAACTGCAGGCTTTCTGATTGTTAACGTTCTTAAGCAAATATAATAACTAGACCGGGAAATTATAAATGGAATATGGTAAGGTTTATATAGCAGGCGCAGGACCGGGAGATCCGGATCTGATTACACTTAAAGCTTTAAAAAGATTGAAAGCGGCAGATGTTCTCGTTTATGATAGACTGATCGGTAATGATCTGCTTTCTTTTTGTAAAGATGACTGCGAATTGATTTTTGTAGGAAAGGAATCCGGTCACCATCCAATCGAACAGGACAAAATCATTGA
This sequence comes from Ignavibacteriaceae bacterium, assembly GCA_035260565.1. GTDB lineage: Bacteria > Bacteroidota > Ignavibacteria > Ignavibacteriales > Ignavibacteriaceae > DATFVA01. Next base: position 6,602 of record DATFVA010000492.1, read on the forward strand.
AATACTTATTTGTAAAGCTAAACTTGGATTGAATGTCGTGCGTTTGAAGGGAGGAAACCCTTTTGTATTCGGACGGGGCTCTGAAGAAGCAGCCGCACTTAAAGATGCAGGGATAGAATTCGAGATAATTCCCGGGATTACTTCCGGCTTATCTGCTCCGATATACAGCGGCATTCCTATTACGCATAGGGGACTTATAACACAATGTGTACTGATAACTGCACACGAATGCCCCGATAAACCCGAAACACAGGTGGAATGGGCAAAACTCGCCCAAATGAAAAATACCAATCTCATTATTTACATGGGGGCTTCACGAATTGATAAGATTTGTAATGAGCTTATTAAAAATGGTATGGACCCGTCAATGCCGGTTGCTGTTATAGAAAACGGAACACTCCCCGCACAACGAACAATTACAGGAAGTATAGCGAAGATTTCGGAGGAATTTCATAAACAAAATTTTCATCCTCCGGTCATAATTATGATTAGCCCTACTGTCGCTTTGCGGGAAGACATTTCCTGGTTCGAAAACAGTAAATCTTTGATTACAGAATTATTATAGAAAACGGATAATGCAGTATAGTTGCAATTTTCTCTCAATGAATAGACTTTTCCGGAAAGAGAATGGACATATTTAATATTTATCTGCCGGTCGCCGGAATTGATTTCAATATTTTTTTATTACTAATCATAGGCTTTTGTGTAGGAATATTAGGTGGGTTTTTTGGTGTAGGGGGCGGCTGGATCGTTACCCCGGCATTAAATATTTTCGGATTTCATATGGCTTTTGCTATAGGGACTGATCTTTCTAATATTTTTGGCCAGACAATTGGGGCTGTGAAGAAACATCAGCAGATGGGTAATATAGATTGGAAATTAGGACTTATTTCAATTATCACTTCTGTAATCGGCCTCGAAATAGGTTCTGAAGTAATTATTGCCCTTGAAAAATCGGGTGATGTGGGAATCGTGGTACGATGGTGCTATATGGTACTTCTCTTCTCGCTTGGGTGTTATATGCTCTACGATTATTTTGTCATTCATCCCAGGATGATGAAAAAAATCGAAGAGGAAAATGACAGGCTTCCAGGTGTAAATGTAAGACGTGAACGCAGCAGGCTCTCTGAGAAACTACACCAATTAAACATTCCGCCCATGGTTTCATTTCCTGCATCAGATATAGACAGTGTTTCGATCTGGGTAATCTTTTTGATTTTTCTTTTTACAGGTTTCCTCTCAGGATTCATGGGCGTTGGCGGAGGATTTATTATCATGCCGGCACTGGTGTATTTGATTGGTCTCCCAACGGCAATAGCCGTAGGTACAAGCCTGATTACTGTTTTATTTAGCGGAGCTTATGGATGTCTTACTTATGCCTTAAAGGGACGTGTAGAATTGATTGCAGCCGTAATAATGTTGTTTGGCGCTGCTATCGGTGCTCAGATAGGGTCTACGGCCGTCAGATATATAAAAGGGTATGGGATCAGGTTATTATTTGCCATAATGATAATCTTTGCTGCCTTTTCAGTGGCAACAGAACAATTTTATAAAATTACAAAACATCCTCTCTTCCAGACAATTGCAGGAATTTTCTTAATTGGTACAGCTGTGACAATGTCGAGTGTTATAATCAGCAAAGTTATGATGGAAACTAGAAAAAACAATAAACTCTAAATTTTTCACTATTTAAAACCGGGGAGATACGTGGATATTTTTAATATTTATTTGCCCGTGGCAGGAATAGAATTCAATGTTCTTCTATTAATTTTAATTGGATTTTGTGTAGGAGTTCTGGGTGGATTTTTTGGAGTAGGGGGCGGCTGGATCGTCACTCCGGCTTTAAATATTTTCGGATTCCATATGTCCTATGCTATTGGAACAGACCTTGCCAATATTTTCGGCCAATCAATCGGAGCTGTGAAGAAACATCAGAAAATGGGGAATATCGATTGGAAACTGGGATTTATTTCCATCGCTGCATCAATTGTCGGGTTGGAGTTAGGTTCTCAGGTAATCCTGAGGTTGGAAAAACTTGGGGAAGCCGGATTGATAGTCCGATGGTGCTACCTCTTATTAATGTTTGGTTTAAGCGGGTTTATGTTTTACGACTATTTCGTGCTTAATCCCCGTCAGTCTGGAGGATCATCTGATGAAAAACCTAAAACTTCCAGAAGCAAAATCGCGATAAAACTTTACAAGATTAAAATACCCCCAATGATTTCCCTGCCTGCTTCAGATATTGAATCAGTATCGTTGTGGATTGTCCTTTCAGTTTTTCTTGTTACAGGCTTCCTTTCCGGATTTCTCGGTGTAGGTGGCGGGTTTATCAGAATGCCTGCTTTGGTCTATCTCATCGGTGTACCCACAGTTATTGCTGTCGGGACAGATTTAATGAGTGTATTATTTGCCGGTGCATATGGCTGTTTTACTTATGCTCTGAAAGGCCGGGTAGAATTTTTAGCGGCATTCTTTATGTTAATAGGCGCTTCTATAGGGGCTCAGATTGGTGCAACTGCAATTAAATATATCAAGGGGTATGGAATAAGACTTCTCTTTGCCATAATGATTGTCTTCGCGGGCTGTTCAGTTGCACTCGAACAGGTTTACAAACTTTCTCTTATTACTTTCTATCAGACTACTGCTGGAATCGTATTGATGGGCACGGCAGTATCAATGACGCTTATAATCATCGCAAGATTGATAATGGAATCTAAAAAAGAAAAAGCAAGGAAAAGTGAGCTGGCTTGAACTATTTTCTAATTTTAACGTAGGAATAGTATATGGATATATTTAATATATATTTACCTGTTGCGGGGATCGAATTCAATGTTCTTCTTTTAGTGCTCATAGGTTTTTGTGTAGGCGTACTTGGGGGGTTTTTCGGCGTTGGAGGAGC
>DATFVA010000493.1:0-7555 GCA_035260565.1 Ignavibacteriaceae bacterium
CGTGAATTTGTAGATGTTATCGCAGTAGTTGTCAGAGTGTGCCGGAAGAAGAGCGGATTATGCTGGTATTATGCCCGGAGTTAAGACGCTTCAAGGATGGTTCATCGCTAATTTTGGGGAAGAAATGAGGAATTATTAAAAAAAATTAGCGAATTGGGCGGACTTAACGAATTAATTTTACGAACTGACGAATTAACAATTCAGAAATTATCGACGATTATATTATTTAATTTTTCAATCTGAAGTTCAACCCACCTGCCAAAATGATATAGTACATCGAATTGGGGCGGACTTAACGAATGCATTTAACGAATGAACAATTAAGATAATTTCGATTGCATTATATAACTTTTTAATCGGGAGTTCAACCATCACAGAAAGTGTCCACTGATTTAGTATATATTGCCGGTGATGATTAGAAAGATTAAATCGTATGCGTTCTAAAATAAATAAGCTATTCGACAAGTTCTCATTCATTATATCACGCTTTGCCGGGAGCAGCTTTGCATTTGGCACGGCATTTTCCCTGATTATCCTCTGGCTTCTATCCGGGCCAATATTTCATTACTCGGATACATGGCAGCTTATAATAAATACAGGGACAACAATAATCACATTTCTTATGGTCTTTCTAATCCAGCGAACGCAGAATAAAGACTCGACTGCACTCCAGCTGAAGCTGAACGAATTAATCGCTGCAACAAAAGGTGCGAGTGACAGTCTGATTGATATTGAAAGCCTGACTGAAGAACAGCTTGATGCAATACATAAATATTATTCTATCCTTGCAGAAAAGACAAAAAAACAATCAAGCATAAAAAGGAGTCATTCCGTGATTAAGGCCAAGCGGCTGGCAGAAAAATAGAGCTCAGCAGGTTTTTAGAAAGCTCAATTCCCGGGGACAACTAAATTAAAACTTCATTATGTTTATCCTATTATTTTTATCATTCTTTTAGAGAGGAAAAAATTGAGCGTTCTTTTTTCACCGCTTAAGATCAGGGATATAGAACTAAAGAACCGGATAGCTGTTTCACCTATGTGCCAGTATTCCAGTGAGAACGGTATGCCTACCGACTGGCATTTCATTCATCTCGGCTCGCGTGCTGTTGGAGGAGCTGCCCTCGTAATGATGGAAGCAACCGCAGTTTCGCCTGAAGGGAGAATTTCTCCTGAAGACGCAGGGATCTGGAGTAATGAACACGCTGATGCCTATAAACGGATCACTGATTTTATTTCCTCCCGGAATTCTGTTCCCGGCATCCAGCTGGCGCACGCAGGAAGAAAGGCCTCAACTTATTCTCCATGGAAGGGAAAAGGAGAAGTCAATCCTGAAAAAGGCGGATGGCAGACAATCGGCCCGTCTCCAATTCCGTTTGCGGATGATTATCCGCTTCCTAAGGAAATGTCAGGAGATGATATTCGTTTGGTGATCAGTCAATTTAAAATGGCAGCAGAAAGAAGTATGAGAGCAGGTTTCAGGTTGATTGAGCTTCATATGGCTCACGGATACCTTGTACACGAGTTTCTCTCACCCCTTTCCAATCACCGTAAAGATGAGTACGGAGGCAGCCTTGAGAACAGGTGCAGACTAGCCCTGGAAATTTCAGAAACCGTGAGGAGCACTGTACCGCAGAATTTCCCATTATTTGTCCGTATTTCCGCAAGCGACTGGGTTGAAGGCGGCTGGGAAATCGATCAGTCTATTCAGCTTGCAAAATGGTTAAAAGAAATAGGTGTGGATTTGATTGATTGTTCCAGCGGAGGAAATGCTGCAGAAGCAAAGGTTCCTGCAGGACCCGGCTACCAGGTTCCTTTCTCTCAACGGATTAAAAAAGAAGCCGGAATAATGACAGGTGCAGTGGGGGCGATTACTTCACCATTGCAGGCTGAGACTATTATAAGAACCGGACAGGCTGATATAGTTCTCCTTGCCAAGGAAATGCTTCGGAATCCATACTGGCCTCTTTACGCTGCGAAAAAGCTTAATTCTGAAGTTGATTGGCCTGATCAGTACCTGAGAGCCAGATAGGATTTTCTCTAGAGTCAATTGCTCAATTCTTCCTATAATGACCGGGTCAGATACGTCATCTCGTCTTCTGGTTCCCCGGCAGGGATCTTGAAATATATCCGGACTTCAGTCCCTCCTGTTCTCCGGTACTCAACTTCTCCGTCGATCTGCGTTAATAAGGTTTTGACGATTGAAAGTCCGAGTGTTTGTGCATTTTCAACATTAAAATTTTCAGGCAGACCTTTCCCGTTGTCTTTGATCATCAAGGTATAGCAAGCATCGTGATCCTTTTTTAAGGAGATAAGGATATTACCGCTTTCAGTATCTGGAAAGGCATATTTAATTGCGTTGGTCACCAGTTCACTGACAATGAGTCCCAGAGTTATCGTTGTGCCTATTTCAGCAGATACATCGTCTAATTCCAGTCTTGTTCCTATTCTGGCAGAATTAGTATTGTACAGGTTGAGCAAATATACCACCAGTTCATTTATATATTCCTTTAAGTTTATACTCGCCAGGCTTTTTGATTTGTAGAGCTTTTCGTGAATCAGGGCGATTGATCTTATTCTCAGCTGACTGGATTTGAACGTTTCCCGGATTTCAGGGTTATCAAGGTTGTTTGCCTGGAGATTTAATAAACTTGAAATTATCTGCAGGTTATTCTTCACCCGGTGATGAACTTCTTTTAAAAGGATTTCTTTTTCCTTCAGTGAATTCTCGAGCTGCTCATTTTTTTCTTCAACTTCGTTAATTTTCTTTTCAAGTTCATCTTTCGAATTTCTTATCCTCGCTGACATTTCGTTAAAACTATTGGCAAGGATTCCGAGTTCATCAGTCCTGTTTAGTTCAATCCGCGAGAAATAATTACCATCAGCAATTTTAGCCGCAGCCATGCTCAATGTATTGAGCGGTTTGGTAATGTTCCTGCTTAATATCCATGTAACTGCAAGTCCGATTATAATTAGAATTATGCCGAAAATTACAACCCATTTCAGGAAGGCACTTGTGTCCTTCAGTATGAGATCCTTACTCAGTTCTACTATGCAAATCCAGGGGGTTCCCGGAATAGGATTCTCTTCTGCAATAACACGATCCCCGCGCAGACTTACATATTCAAGCGCATGCTCTGTACGACTGGCATTCAGCCTGGGATCATTTATTATAATTCTAAGATTGGTCCAGAGTGAACTGTCTTTATTGCCGACAAGAATATTTGCATTACGGCCTATTAAATGAGCTAATTGTTCTATTGCTGCTTTTGTGGCATGTATCATTCTCCATCTTACCACATAACCATAAAGTCGATTGTGCTCAGATACAGAAATTATCATCGGAAATATTACGGTGTCTCCTTTCGAACTTAATTTTCCGATAGAATAACCGGGAGGAGAAGCGGCAATCCTAAAAGATGAATCGCTGATATTTGAAAAAGAAATATTCTCATTCGTACTGTAGAGCAGTTTTTTATTTTTACTCCACAGTTGAACCGCCTGCGTAAGGCTATCATATTTAAATTTAATTTCATTATAGTTATCCAGGGTCTCTTTGTTTTTATCATCCGGATTAATCAGGAAATTTAATACCGGATCCGATTGAGCAGCCTGCCCCGTAATAGAAACAAGATTCTTTGCCTGCAGACTGAAAATAGAGCTGAATTGTTGTGTTAAAGTATTTAGCCGTTCATATCCTGCAGCCAGGGAATTATTCCTTACTGTGAAATATGAATAACTTATAAACACTACCAGTGAAACAAATAAAAGACTGAAAATGAAAATCGGAAGTCTTTTTTCAATTGAATAGTTCGAGAATCTGAATCTTTTCATATCTGCAGTCAGTTTAAATTTATAAATCAGTCTTCAATTATCATATATTGAACATAATATTAAATAAAATCCGCTCCGGCATTTGAGGTGAACCATTATAATCCCAGTATCTTTTATCCGTAAGATTATCAATAGTCAGGTTCATCCTGAGCCACACATTATTGTAGAATATGCTGGCTTTAATAACAGCAAACGATGGAATAGTCAGAGTATTAAGATCGTCGTAGAAATAATCACTGCTGTAATTCAGCCCGCTGCCTATTCCTAATCCGCTTAATATACCTGATTGAATACTATAGCTTATCCACAATGTAGCCATATGTTCAGGCACACCAAGAGGACGTTTACCTTCCAGCGAAGGGTCGGCTTTTTCAAATTTACTCCTATTATAAGAATACCCAAGTAATATATTCAACCCCGTTACCGGGTTAGTTCTTATATCGGCATCTACACCTCTGCTGAGTTGTGATCCATCCTGAATTGCAAGGAGTGGGTTGGAGGGATCTTTTCTTACTTTATTGGAAACTTTAATATCATAATAACTTAGAGTTGATGAGAACCGGTTGTTGAACAGGTTAGCTTTTATTCCGCCTTCGATCTGGTTTGCAAATTCGGGATCAAAACTCTGTCCCTGTATATTGGAAGTAATGTAATTGAACCCCTGCATATAATTTCCAAAAACAGAGAGTTGGTCGTTGATGAGCTGGTATGAAATACCTGCCTGCGGACTGAAAGTTCCCTTGTTAAATGGATTTGAATTATAAGTCCCGGCAATAAGGTTCTTCGTGCCGTTGTAATCCATATAATCGTATCTCAATCCAAGCATAACATCTAATTTATCAGTCAAACTTATTATATCATTTGCATACACTGAGTAGGAATTTCTGCTTTCATCGGATTGGATTGATAAATCGTACCGGGATCTAAGCTTTGCTGCATTTAGTACCGGAGTTATACCCTGCCGGTAATTCAAAGTATCTGCTGTCAGGATGATGGATGCGGATGAAATGACATCCACCCATTGATAATCAAATCCGCCTAAAAAACGGTTCTTCATTTTCCCGATCAGGAAACTGCCGGTAATCTCAGGCTGTACATCGAATGTATTAATATCTCCGTTGAAATCATATATTCTTCGTGAAAGTAATGAATCATTGATAAACATAGGAATAACAATGGAACCATAATTTGAATAGTCCGCGACGGCAAAATTTGAAGTCAACATCCACCCGCCGGAAAGTTTATAATCAATCCTTGAATAATAATTATTTGAAACAGTCGGAGGATGAGTAAGTTTCTCTGAGCTATAGGATTTGAAATAATCTGTTTTGATCTGCTTAATGCTGCTCTTTCCAAGTCCTGCAGCTCCCCCGAACAATGTATTGGCAGACAGATCTATTTTATTGAATTCAGCTTCAACGAGAATGCTGAAATCATCATTTGGTTTGAATAAAAAAACAGGAGCTATAACTGATGTCTTTTTATACCCGTAATCCTGGAAACTTCCCTCAGAATGAACAGCTGCATTTACTCTCATCAGTAGAGTGTTAGCTTCGTTAAGGGGAAGATTAACATCGCCGTAATACCGTTGAAGATTAAAACTTCCTAAAGTCATCCCGGCACTGTAATAATGCGACTTGAATGGCTTCTTAGTCACCCGGTTGATAAGGCCGCCGTACCCTATACCCCAGGTACCATATACGGGTCCGGAAGGTCCCCGGATCAATTCAATTCTTTCGATTACCTGGGGATCACCGCCATCCGGACTGAAACTGTAAACACCGTTTTTAATGAATGAGTTGGTCAGGAATCCACGGATAAATATTCCTGTAATTCCCGCTGCATTTTCCGAAGAAATGTTTCCCCCAGGAATTGAAGAAAGGGCTGATGTATATTCCACTATATTCTGTTCATTCAGAAGTTCAGGTGTTGCTGAACTATACGACTGCGGATTTTCAATATCTTTTACAGGCAGTTTAGCAATATAATCGCTTTGGGGGTTTCCGAATTTATTAATTTTGTCAGCATTTACTATAATTTCTGCGAGTTCATTAGCGGACCTTTCAAGAATGATATCAGGATACATGTTATTCCCGCTTTTTAGTATTACCTGAATTTCCTTAGTCCTGTATCCCACCGAGGAGACTTTCATTGTATAAATTCCCGGATTAAGATTAGAAATTTCAAATTTTCCATTTTTATCCGTATAACTGCCGAAATTGGTTCCTTCGATACTGATATTTACCAGTTCGACAGGGTTACCCTCAGTACTTATAACTGTTCCTGTAATAGAGCTTTGATAATTCTGGGCAGCAGCAGAAATATTTAACAATATAATAAGCAGGAATAGAGCAATAAATTTCATATAAAAGTGCAAAGGGCTTATAGCTGTTTTAATTGGAATTATATCGATAATATCATACTGGTAAAATTGAAGCTAAATTTCCAATAAAAACATTAAAGATTTTTGTCCGAAATCACATTGAAGCCTGGTATTAATTAAATAAATGACTGATTATGTGATGTCAGGAGATTTAATAATCCGGATGACAGTCGATTGATTAATTATCACAGAATAAGTTAAGGTTCCGGATTAAATTGGCAGTTAAGCCATCTGCTCCTTTAAATAGCGAGATAATCCTATTACGATGAGCGGCCCCCCGTTTTTTGCGGGGGGATTTTTTTTCTCCTTTTTTAGTGTCCAATATCAGGATGATTGAAAATATTCTATGATATATTTATCTCCAGAATACAAATAATTAAAACCCACTCCTTAAAACCCGGAGAATTCAGCTTTTCCGGGTTTTTTTATTTATCCAGCCGTGAAATGAACTGTAAACTAAAATGAAGCCTTCATTTACAATCGTCTGCCATATTACAAATATTACAAGCATTAGAAAGTTTGATTTTTCTTGACCCCGTTAAATTTGTAAAAGAAAATAAAAAATCTATAACGCTTACGCCTGCCTCATGCTTTATATTGGCATTGTAAATAGAATTGTAAAATGATCCAATGAAAGGAGAAAAAAAATGAGGTCGAGAGTTTTAGTTTCGATGGTAATTTTACTGGCAGCAGGATTTTCTATTTTTTTGTATGCTCAAAACAAACCAGATAGCCAGTTGCTGAAAAACCAGGAAACACAGAATGAGGCAATACACGAAATCATTATACATCCTGAGATGATGCACAACTTTATGCAGCAGCTGGCTGATAACCCTGAAGCCATGAATGATATGATGGGTTATATGATGCAGAATCAGGGTACACGGAGAATGATGATGAACAATATGTTCTCTAGAGCGGACAAGGATACTTCATTCACAAATTACATGTATAAGATGATGGGCGATTACCCGCAAATGTGGAATTATATGAGAAGTATGATGGGCAATCACGGAATGATGCATGGCGGAATGATGGGGAATAGAGAAAATAATAATCAGTAAATATAATCCAGCTTTATATTTTGGAAAGGGTGGCCCGGCCATCCTTTTTTATTTACTCTTAGATTCCGAACGGGTTAAACAATTCGGGCCATTTGACGCAGAACAAATGATGGAAGCCGGGATTCCTATATCTTCTAATCAGATAAAATATAAGAACTTATAATGATTTTAACCTGGTACTCTGTAACAGGACTTATTATCCTTGCGGCATTTGGTTTTATCCTGCTCATCTATGCTTTTTCACGGAAACAGAAAGAGTGGATACTTAACTCCTCAA
>DATFVA010000494.1:0-3822 GCA_035260565.1 Ignavibacteriaceae bacterium
ACCCGGGATGAGAAATCTTACAGTGATCGTAATACTCCTGGCTCAGGTTTTTTCCAATCTCAGCCTGCCAGCCTTCGACAAGCCTCAGACCAGAGATTAACACCGCGGCTTTAGCCCGGTGGTCCGGGTAATTCGCGATATTTCATTCATAACTGTTTTAATTTATCTGCCATAGGCAGACAGTTTTAATATTAACAAAAATCTTACAGTGATCGTAATACTCCTGGCTCAGCTCTTCGCCAACCTCAGCCTGCCAGCCTCCCGACCTGAACATAGCTGCCTTTCTTACTTCTCTTCTCCTCTTCTTCTCTTCTTCTCTTCTTCTCATCTTCTCATCTTCTTATCTTCTCAAACTTCTTACCTTCTTAATACTTGTTCTCCGTGCCTTAGCGGCAAAAACCTAAATGGAAATAATCCATCTACGCCTGTATATAAATTAAAACGGTTAAACAGGTATAATGCTAATTCCCGTTTTCCTTTTTTAAAATGCAAAGAGAGTTCATATGAGTTTTTTAATTCCCATATGAACTCTCTTTTTTAATAGTCTCAGGACTATCCGAACTTTTTATCTGACTTCAGTCAGCCGTTATTTGAGCAGGACCATTTTGTTAGTTTTAACAAATTCGTTGTTATTTCCTGCCCTGAGTATATAGTAATATACTCCTGACGGTAAACCCGAAGCATTAAAGTTAACGTGATAAGTCCCGGCTTGTTTGTTTTCATTAACGAGGTTAGATACCTCCTGGCCAAGGGAATTATATACTTTAAGACTTACAAAAGAATTTTCAGGTAAAGCATAATCAATAACCGTAGCCGGGTTAAACGGATTGGGGAAGTTCTGTGATAAGTTATACTCCAGGGGAACAAGATTATTAACGAGAACTTCGTCGCTGTACTCTGAATTTCCATTAAAGTCTACCTGCTTTAGTCTGTACGCTATTGAAGTGGCCCGGATATTTTCTATATCATCTGTAAAAGAGTATTCCTGTTGTTCGGTAGTGGTTCCTCTTCCCTGCTTAAAGCCTATAAAATTCCAGGTCCCTTTATTATCACCATTTATGATCCGTCTTTCAATTTCAAAACCTCTGTTATTAGTTTCTGTTGCTGTATTCCAGTTAAGCACTATCCTGCCGCTCGAGGCTTCAGCAGTGAATGACGTTAATTCAACAGGCACAATACCAACATACTTTAGGAAAACACCGGCTCCGCCGCCGGCATAACCAAGGTTGGCATCAAGGAATACCATATGCTGTAAGCCGCTTGACATTGCAGGTGAGGGAATGGCTTCCTCTGTGTAGGTGCTGCCGAAATCAGTCGTTTTGTAAATATAGTAGATTGCGGAAGCATCTGTAAGTATAAGTCTTATCGTGTTTGAACCGTCCTTTAACCCATTGAAATTTATTGCTGCAAATGTTGTGATAGGAGGAAGATTTGCAGCTTGCCAGGTAACGCCTCCATCTGAGGTTTTCATAATATTGCTTCCGTTTGAGCCGGCCATTCCATGCATTGCATCAGTGAATGCAATTGCCTGGTAATAGAGACCTGCACTTCCGCCCAACCCGGGAACCGCCGTATAATTCCAGGTGCCTTCGAAACCGGTTGTTGTGTAGAATATTTTTGCTGTAGTGGCGCTTGCAAGGGTGTTGGCAGATCCGATCCAGAACGTATTCTGATCAATCCAGTCCCATGCATTTATAACGCCGAATTCATTATTGCCTATCGGCGAATTTGGACCTAATGTCCATGTCGTACCGCCATCAGTTGTATACCTGTCCTGGTATGGTACTCCATTACCGGTGGGATCCCCGGTGTAGACACCGTAGTTCATATCAAACATGTGAATGCCGTTTATGAAACTTCCTGCAACGGCATTCTGTAGAGTCCAGCTGTTTCCTCCGTCAGTTGTTCTATAAATGCTGCCTGTGCCCGTTCCAATCCAGCAGTTCATATTATCAAGTGCAGATACTCCGTAAAGGTCGCCTGAGGGAAGCCCGGTATTCCTCAATGCCCAGCTAGTTCCGCCGTCTTCAGACAGATATACTTTACCGGCAGCACAAACTGCCCAGATTACATTTTCACTAGCCGCTGAAATTGAGTTGATAGCCGGGGACGTAGGCAGAGTGCTCACTTGTGTCCACCCTTGTGGAAGAGCAATTCCGCTTAAAAGCAAAATAAAAAGTATGATACGCCTTAACATAAAGATCCTCCTCCTGTTATGTTTAATTGGAAAGAATGTGAAGGGAAAATTTTAGTCTGCAGTTCGGTTATTTTCCCTTTCTTATCTTAAAGTTAATGAAAAAATATAAATGAAGTAACCACAATTTTAAAAATTAATAAGAACTTTATGGACAACTGCAGAATGCAGATTTACCGGATTTTTATCATCCTGAACTTATTTTGAAGGACTCGCGGTACTTCCAACTAATTACTATCCGGTTCATCATCTTGCACCCCTGTAAAGCCGAACGCTGTTCGGCTTATAAACATCACAAGTAGACTCCCCTATTACTTCAGAGTTGCCCCGCCCACGTCGCCAGCATAAATAGAAAGTATTTTGATCATTAGCTTGCGCACCTGTAGAGCCGAACGCTGTTCGGCTTATAAACATCACCGTCGGGCTCCTATCCCGTTCTATGAGGGTAGCAAACGAATAACGAAGTGAGAAAAAAACCGGGATGCCGACCTGAGATCAGCCGCAGAGCGGCGTAACATTAGTAGAACCATGAAAAGATAAAAATCATTAAGCTGCAGAGCAGCGACACATTTCCGATTGAGCTACTTGTTAGTCCTTCCCCTAAGCGAATCAGCGATTCCCCATACAATCATCCATCCATACATTCATACAAAAATTATCGTAACTTCTGACAACTGAATGACAACTCCGGGATATATACGATAAGCCGTTCGCCATACAATCATCCGCCCATACATTCATACAAAAATTATCATAACTTCTTTCTCGTCCCTTCGTGTCCTTTCTCCCTCATCGCGCAGCGGATTAAATTTGAATGAATTCTGAATATATGACGTGAGTTTGTCGTAACCGCATATTGTTTTATTGGTTTTATTAATAATCCGTTTTTACGTAATATATCAAAGAATTTATCTCTACCGGGTCTGGATGGAAGTCCGTTTAGATCTTCCTTTAATAAATAAAATAATTTTCGTCCTCCTAGTCTTGGAAGACTTCTCCTTATCTGATTGACTAACTTAAGGATGATCTCTTCCTCAAATTTCTCGATCGCTTCCTTATGTTTCATTTTATAATAAGCCTGTCTGGATATTTTCAGCTCTTTACAAACTTCTGCTACTGTGAATCTTTCTTCTTTGAATCTTTTATCCTGGATACTGTAGAAGATGATTTGGTGTTTGTCTTTTTTTTTAACTTAACGCCTGTCTTCTCTTCCATTACCTTTACGGTAGACTCAAGCGTTATAATCTTCAGATGGGCCTGCGCCAATGCTGATTCAAGCTCTTTTTTCTGTCTCTCCAGCTCTTTTATTCTGTTTGGTTCGTCTGTCATTTCTATGTGGATAACTTTGTTGAGTAAATGTGTTTTTCCTAATTTTTCCATCCATTCCTGAATTGTCCTCACCCCTCTGATATCGTAGAGACTTCTGGCTTCGGATATTGTTAATTTACCGTTTTCTATCTCAGATACAACTTTTTGCTTAAAAGCTAAACTATATCTAAGGAAAATCCTTGGCTCTCTCATTTGTCTTATCCTTTCTTTGGTTGATAAATTTGTCAACCTATTCCAGGATAAGACACTCCTTACTCCTTACTTCTTACTTCTTACTTCTTACTTCTTACTTGTTACTT
>DATFVA010000495.1:0-10235 GCA_035260565.1 Ignavibacteriaceae bacterium
TTATTGCAGAGAAAACATCATCCCATTCTCCTTCTATATTAGTCCCGTAAGAATGCATAATTGTCTTCAAGCCCGCATCTTTGAGTATTTTTTCGCACTTCGCGATATACTCAGAAACGGAAACTCCTACTCCAATCGGAACCACACATAAATCTGCCAGTACCTTCATAATGCCTCCATTGTTTTATTCGTTTTAAATCATCCAGTAAATGAGCCAAACACCACTTGGGTCTGCATTTTTTCCTTCATACCTCCAATATTTATATCTTAGCACTCAAAATTACAAATAATAAGCGGCCCTATGAATGCAAAAATATATTTGAAGAAAAATGAAGAGCGGAGAATCAAAGCCGGACATCTATGGGTATTCAGCAATGAGATTGCCGGTACTGAGGGGGATCCACAGAACGGCGATCTTACAGAAGTTTATGATTATAAGAAATACTTAACCGGGACAGGGTTCTATAATAAAAACTCTCTGATTGCCTTACGGCTGATCTCTTCTGTAAAAGTTGACGATCTGAAAGTATTATTCCGGACCAGGCTGACATCAGCAAATGAGTTAAGAAAAAAGCTTTATCCCGGGAGGGATTCGTACCGGATGGTATTCAGCGAAAGCGATTTTCTTCCCGGTTTGATCATCGATAAATATAACAGCACTTTTGTTATGCAGGTTTATTCCGCCGGGATGGAAAAAAATATTGATATGCTGGTTGATATTCTTAAGTCAGACTTTTCTGCCGAAAACATTTTTACGAAGAATGAAGAATACCTCAGGAAACTTGAAGGAATTGATCCGGAAGATAATATCTACCTTGGCGAGAGAAAAAGAGAGATGATAAGCGACGGTTTAATTAAATATGAAATAGATTTTGAGAAGGGACAAAAAACCGGGTTCTATTTCGACCAGTCGGATAACAGATTCTTTATAGAAAAGTTGGCTGCAGGAAAAACTGTCCTGGATGCTTTCTGCAATTCAGGCGGATTTGGACTTCATGCTGCGAAGGCAGGAGCAGTCTCAGTGGATTTTATCGATTCATCGGCAAACGAAATACAAAGTGCAGAAAATAATTTTAAACTGAATGAATTATCTTGTGATTCCCAATTTACAGCTGATGACGTATTTGATTTTCTTGAAAAGTGTATAAATGAAAAAAGAAAATTCGATATTGTAATGATCGATCCTCCCGCTTTTGCCAAAAACAGGAAGACTGTTCCTGTTGCAAAAAAAGGGTATGAAAGATTGAACCGTCTGGCTATACAGTCGGTGAAGGATAACGGATTTCTTGTTACTTCATCCTGTTCACATCACATTAAAAGCGATGAATTTTTAGAAATAATAAATAATGCTTCCATAAAAACAGGTAGAAAAATTCAGCTTGTACAGTTTAATTCAGCCTCACTCGATCATCCTCAGATACCTTCAATGCCTGAAACAACCTATCTTAAATTTGCGGTTTTCAGGATAGCTTAACCGAAATTTATATTATTTATACCCGATAAGGTATAATAATGTAAATATGTTTTATTTTATACCTGAACAGGTATAAAAAATCAAAAATTTATTGACATTATACCCGAAAAGGTATAAGTTTAGATATAACAAAGAAAAATATACCCAAAGAGGTATAATTATGAAGAAAATAAATAAATTAGCCTCAATTGTAAAAGAGAAAAGAAAAAAACTGGGTTTCACCCAGGAAGAGCTAGCTAAACGGGCCGGTGTAGGACTTCGTTTTATCAGAGACCTGGAGCAGGGTAAAGATTCTCTTCAACTTAATAAAGTGGACCAAGTTTTAAATTTGTTTGGTCTGGAAATGAACCCGGTCAGGAAAAATTATGAGAATGAACCATGAGGCAAGGCAAAGTTTATTATAAAGACAGTTTTGCCGGTATTATAACCGAAAATGAAAATGGTTTTAATTTTAAATACAATGAAGATTATTTACTACAGGAGAATGCAAAACCGGTCAGTTTAACTCTACCCTTGAGAAAGGATCAGTATGAGAGCAGCGTAATGTTTTCTTTTTTTGACGGGTTAATTCCCGAGGGATGGCTGCTTGATATTGCGGAAAAAAACTGGAAACTGGATGAGAGAGATAGAATGGGTTTGCTTCTGGCTTTTTGTAAAGATTGTATCGGGGCCGTCAGCATAGTTCCGGATGAGGAAGTGTAAGTTATGAAAGCATTAGAAAGAAAATGTCTTTATTGCTATAATGAACTCGGTGAAGATGAAACAGATTATCATACTTCATGCAGCAGGATTTTTTTTGGTACCGATACTCCTCCTTCGCTTGATTTTAGTCTGAACGATATCGCTGATTTAGCCGTTAAAACTCTGGATAAAAGTATATCTGTTACTGGTGTGCAGCCGAAACTATCAATAGATTATCTCAGGAAGAGGGGAAAGGAAAACAGACTTACCATCGTGGGTCTATGGGGTCAGTTTATCTTAAAGCCTCCATTTGCTGAATTCCCTCAAATGCCGCAAATAGAGGACCTTACGATGCATTTGGCTGAATTATGTAAAATTGAAACAGCACTCCATAGTTTGATTAGATTTAAATCGGGCGAGCTTGGTTACATAAGCAGGAGATTTGATCGTCTGAAAAAAGAAAA
The DNA here is from genome assembly GCA_035260565.1 of Ignavibacteriaceae bacterium. Classification (GTDB taxonomy): domain Bacteria; phylum Bacteroidota; class Ignavibacteria; order Ignavibacteriales; family Ignavibacteriaceae; genus DATFVA01. Next base: position 2,620 of record DATFVA010000495.1, read on the forward strand.
ACTTCATGTTGAAGACATGGCTCAGTTGACCGGGTCGCTTACAGAAAATAAATACCGGGGATCAATGGAGAAGATCGGTAAAACAATCCTGATATATTCTGACTATCCCGGCAACGATGTAATGAGATTATTCGAGCTGACGTTGTTTTCTTTTCTCACAGGAAATGCTGATATGCATCTGAAAAACTTTTCACTGCTTAGAGATCAGGATGGTGAGATACGTCTGTCTCCGGCCTATGACTTGTTATCTACAAAGATCCTGATCCCTAAGGACAATGAAGAACTGGCGCTGACCTTAAACGGCCGAAAAAGTAAATTCGGGAGGAAAGATTTCGATTATTTTGCCGCAAAGCTTCAGATCAATTCAAAAGCCGGGACTGATATCTATGATCGATTCCGGAATTCTCTTCCGTCTTTCAAAGATTTTATAAGCAGAAGTTTTTTGCCGGATGATATGAAAGAGAAATATCTTAACCTGGTTTCGGAAAGATATGATATACTGTTTGCTTAGAGGGCAGCTTTTCATCCCAAAATATTTCCGGTACCATTACTTTTTTGCAAAAGAAATGCAACATTTTTATGTTTGGAACCGTCTAATTACACTACCAGGTATTAAGGATACATTACTTATCTATTAAAAAACGATAACTTCACAAAAAAGATGAGGTAAAATTGGATATTTCTGCACTTAACGAAAAAATTAAACAGGAAAGCGCATTCATTGATCTGCTGATTGGAGAAATCGGCAAGGTGATTGTCGGCCAGAAAGCTATGATTGAAAAGCTGATAGTAGGGCTGCTTGGTAATGGTCATATTCTGCTTGAAGGTGTGCCGGGTCTTGCAAAAACTCTTGCCATTAAATCACTGGCAGCAGCAATGAAAGCTAAGTTCCAGCGTATACAGTTTACACCCGATCTGCTTCCGGCAGATCTTGTAGGAACGCAGATCTACAACCAGAAGGAAAGCAATTTCTTTATCAGGAAAGGACCACTGTTTGCAAATTTTATTCTTGCCGACGAAATTAACCGTGCTCCTGCCAAGGTTCAGAGCGCCCTTCTGGAAGCGATGCAGGAACGCCAGGTTACAATAGGGGAAGAAACATTCTTTCTTGCAGAACCTTTCCTTGTGCTTGCCACACAGAACCCAATTGAACAAGAGGGAACCTACCCGCTTCCTGAAGCACAGGTAGACCGTTTTATGCTGAAGGTTAAAATATCCTACCCTTCCAGGGATGAAGAATTAAAAATTATGCGCAACAATGTTAACCTCATTGAAGATAAAATCAATCCTGTGATCTCCACGGATGATATTCTAAAGGCAAGGAACCTGATTCAGGACGTCTATGTAGATGAAAAGATTGAAAAATATATTCTTGATATTGTTTTTGCCACACGTTCACCTAAAGATTTCGGTCTTAATAAACTCACCGATCTAATCTCTTATGGCGGTTCGCCAAGAGCATCAATAAACCTGGCCCTCGGTGCGAAGGCAATGGCATTCATTAAACGCAGGGGATATGTTATCCCTGAAGATGTGCGCGGAATCTGCCAGGATGTTCTTAGACACAGGATAGCTGTGACCTACGAAGCTGAAGCAGAAGAGATAACCTCGGAATTCATTATACAAGAAATTTTAAATAAGATAGAAGTACCGTGAGACAAGATAAAGTAAAAAGTAAAAAGTAAAAAGTAAAAAGTAAAAAGTAAAAAGTAAAAGGAAGAAGTCGGAAGTCTTAAGGAAGAGAAGAAAAATTGCTAACGAAAGAAATACTTAAACAGGTCAGGCAAATTGAAATCAGAACAAAAGGACTGGTGAACCAGGTCTTTTCCGGCGAATATCACTCTGTATTCAAAGGCAGAGGAATGGAGTTTTCCGAGGTAAGGGAATACCAGTTTGGCGATGATATCAGGAACATAGACTGGAACGTTACAGCACGGTTCGGCCATCCCTTCATAAAAATATTTGAGGAGGAGAGGGAGCTTATTGTAATGCTTATGGTTGACCTTAGCGGTTCTTTAATATTCGGAACGGTTGAAAAAACCAAACAGCAGGTTGCTGCTGAACTAAGTGCAATACTGGCATTTTCCGCGTTGAAGAATAATGATAAAGTAGGCTTGATTCTTTTCACTGATAAGATTGAAAAATTTGTTCCTCCCAGAAAAGGAAGGAGTCACGTTCTCAGGATTATAAGAGATGTTCTGTCATTTGAACCGGAAGGGAAATCGACTAACCTTAAGGCTGCTCTTGAATATATGAACAGCACAATTAAGAAAAGGAGCATTGTTTTCCTTTTATCAGATTTTATAGATTCCGGTTATGAAAAAATTCTGAGGATAATCGGAAAGAAACACGATCTCATTGGCGTTGTCCTTAATGATAAGAGAGAATCAGAGATACCAAAAATGGGACTCATAAAATTAACCGATGCGGAAACGGGAGAGGAACGCCTGGTAGATACAAGCAGTATAAAAGTTCAGAACCGGTTAAAAGAAGTTAGAAAAAATATGATGGAACACAGGAAATCGTTATTTATATCGAGCAGGCTCGATAGTATAGAAGTGCAGACGGGGGATGATTACGTAAAACCTCTTGTTCAATTCTTCAGATTACGCGAAAGAAGATGGTAAAGAAACTATTAAATGTCCTGTTTATCATAATTGTATTAGCCGATTTTGCATTTGCCCAGAATATCTCTGTGGAAGCTTCGACTGATACAACCGCATACCAGGTAGGTGATTATATACACTTAATAATTAAAGTAAACGCAGAAAAAAACATATCAATAAATGGTCCTGCCGTCAGCGATACACTTGCCGGGATGGACCTGATCAGTCAGCGGCCCCCTCAGAAGAACGAAGAAGATAGCCGGCAGTCTGTTACTTACAGTTATACTTTTTCAAAGTACGATTCTGCTGATATCGTGATTCCACCTTTACCCGTTTATTATAAAGCCAAAGGTGATACAGCTGAAAGCATTATAAATACCAGCAGTCTAAGCTTTACTGTACGGCCCGTTAAGGTTAATGTTAAAGAAGATATCAAAGATGTAAAGGAACCGTTGAAGATACCGCTTGACTGGAAATGGATTGCGTTATGGATTTTAATCGGACTGATCCTGCTTGTGACAGCTTATTACTTTTACCGGAGATACCAAAAACGTAAAGCCGGGTACATTCCTGAAAAAGTTGTAATAAAAATTCCGCCTCATATTGCAGCTCTTAAATCATTAAGGAATTTAAGTGAAAAGCAGCTCTGGCAGAAGGGTATGGTAAAAGAATATCATTCGGAAATAACGGGAATAATAAGAAAATATTTTGAGGAGAGATTTAATCTTCCTGCTCTTGAAATGACATCAGGGGAAGCTGTTGATGAACTGCATAAGAGAGCAGGGACCGGGATTATAATTGAAAATACCAGGATTTTTCTGAGTAATGCCGATCTTGTAAAGTTTGCGAAATTTCAGCCGATGGCATCAGTAAATGAAGAAATGATGAAGCAGGCGGAAGAAATAGTACAAAAGACCAGGCAGGATGCAAAAGCAATACCGGACGAGGTGGAAGAAGATGTTCAATAATATAACCTTTGCATATCCCTGGATATTTTTATCCCTGGTCATAATCCCTGTTATGATTGCGTGGTATTTCTGGAAAGGATATAAAAGACAGCCATCGGTTAAATATTCTTCGCTAGGATTCCTGAGGGGTTTTTCTCCTACTATAAAGGAGAGACTAAGGCATCTTCCATTTATACTGAGACTGCTGGCGGTTGTGCTTTTTATAGTCGCACTTGCGCGTCCCCAGACATTCTCTTCAGGAGAAGATATTTATACTGAAGGGATCGACATCGCGATGGTCCTTGACATTTCCGGCAGTATGCTGGCTGAGGACTTAAAACCCAACCGCCTGGAAGCGGCTAAAGATGTAATTGATAACTTTATTAAAGGCAGAACTTCAGACAGGATAGGTCTTGTCGTTTTCGCAAGGGATGCATTTACGCAATGTCCGCTTACAGTTGATTACCCGGTTTTAAGGAACCTGCTAAAGGACATTAAGAGCGGAATGATTGAAGACGGTACAGCAATAGGCAATGCCATCGCAAATGGAGTGAACAGACTGAAAGACAGCGAGGCCAAAAGCAAAATAATCATACTGCTTACTGATGGAGTGAATAATGCCGGCGAAGTTGACCCTGTGTCTGCTGCCGAAATTGCGAAGACATTTGGAATAAGGATTTATACAATAGGTGTCGGCACACGGGGTAATGCACCATTCCCTGTGCAGACCCCTTTTGGTATACGGTACCAGATGGCCCCCGTAGAGATAGATGAAGCAGTGCTTCAAAAAATTGCAGGTATAACAGACGGTCATTATTTCAGGGCTACCGACAACAGAACGCTAGAAGATATATATGGTAAAATAGACAGGCTTGAAAAAACCCGGGTAGAGATTACCTCTTACCGGAATGCAAAGGAACTATTTTACGGCTGGCTTGGAGGCGGAATATTCCTTCTTTTCGCCGAGATATCACTATCACGCACAGTTTTAAGAAAGATTCCATAAATAACAATGAACAATTAACAATTTATGTTTCGTTTTGCACATCCCGAATATTTAAACGCACTTTACGCAATTCCAGTATTGATTTTGTTATTCTGGTACCTGTACAGGAACCGCATTAAGCTGCTGGAGAAGTTTGCAGACAAAAAACTTCACAGGATACTTCTGCCAGATTTTAGCGGAATAAAAAACTGGTTCAAGACAGGCTTAATTCTTTTTGCGCTTATTCTATTAATTTTAGCAGCTGCTAATCCTCAGGTAGGTACCCGGATTCAGGAGGTAAAACAGTCGGGAATCGATGTGTTCATTGCATTGGATGTATCACGGAGCATGCTGGCACAGGATATTAAACCGGACAGGCTTGATAAAGCAAAATACCAGATTTCAACTCTGATTAATAAACTGAGGGGGGATAGGATCGGTTTGATTATTTTTGCCGGCCAGGCTTTTGTACAGTTTCCGCTGACCACAGATTATTCTGCTGCTAACCTTTTCCTGGATGCTGCAGGGGTCAACTCTGTACCCGAGCAGGGCACAGCTATCGCATCAGCTCTTGACCTTGCAACCGGATCCTTTGATTATAAGACCAGCACGCAAAAAGTAATCGTAATCATTACAGACGGGGAAGATCATGAGGGTGATATAATGAAAGCTGTGGAGGGGGCTAAAGATAAAGGAATAAAAATTTATACAATAGGACTTGGTTCTGCTACCGGAGTTCCGATACCTGTTTACAATGCCCAGGGTCAGCAGGTAGACTATAAAAAAGACGAAAGCGGGAATATTGTTCTTACTAAACTGGATGAAAACACATTAAAGCAGATAGCTTCAGCAGGAGATGGAAAATATTTCAGGGGCTCAACTTATGAAGATTACCTGGACAGAATATACAGCGATCTTTCCTCACTGCAGAAGTCTGAATTCGGTGTCAGGAAAGTTACTGATTACGAAGACAGGTTTTATTATTTTTTAGCTCCGGCTATTATATTACTCCTAATAGAGTTCTTTGTTTCGGAAAGACGTTCTGTTCTATTTGATAAACTAAACAGGAAATTAGGAATTGAAGAAAAGGTGTGAAATTGATGTCTAAGTATATAATTTTAACGGCTGTTGTGTTACTTTTTGGTATTTCGGAACCTTATGCCCAGAGTCTACGCAGCCTGAATAATAATGGTGTGGAAAAATATAAGGATAAAAAATTCGCTGATGCAGAGGTAAACTTCAAGAAAGGACTTGATAAAGCTCCCGCTAATTTTATTACAAACTTTAATCTCGGGGATGCTTATTATCAGCAGAAAAGATACGATGAGGCACTGAAATCCTATCAAACAGCTCTTAACCAGACACAAACCAAAACTGAGAAAGCAAAAGTGTATCATAACATCGGCAACTCACTTTTAAAATCGAACCAGTTTAAGGAGAGCATCGATGCTTATAAAAAATCACTAAGGCTAAATCCGGATGATGAAGAAACCAAGTATAATTTATCCTATGCTCTTTCAATGCTGAAAAACCAGCAGAACCAAAAAAATCAGGATAAAAATCAGCAGAATAAGGACCAGGATAAAAAACAGGATCAGAATAAAGATCAGAATCAAAAAAATAAGGATCAGCAGAATAAGGAAAAACAGCAAAACCAGAATCAGCAGCAGAATCAATCTGCCAGTCAGGATGCGACAAAACAGAAGCAGCAACAGAATAAAATATCCAAACAGGAAGCTGAACGAATTCTCCAGGCATTAAAGAATAATGAGAAAGAGCTTCAGAAAAAATTACGGAAGCAGAAAGGTACTCCGATTAAAACCGACAAAGACTGGTAAGACTTTAAAAAAAATGAAAAGCGTAGTTAAAAATATTTTACTATTTATAATAGTTTTTGCAGCAGAACTCAGCGCACAGAAATTTTCTGCCTCGGTGGATAATACCACCGTTGGGTTAGATGATCGTTTCCAGGTAACCTTCACATTTGAGGGTACAGATATAAACAGTCTGAGCGGATTTTCTGCTCCGGATTTTAACGGGTTTATGGTGTTGAGCGGACCAAATCAATCAACGAGCATGCAGATAATAAACGGAGCAGTTTCAGCCTCACTTTCTTATTCCTTTTATCTCCAGCCGAGAAATTTAGGGAAGTCGACTATAGGCAGTGCTTCCATTAAATATAAGGGAAATATTTACAAGACAGCTCCTCTTGCTATTAATGTTGAAAAAGGCTCATCCAATCCCGGCTCTCAGCAGAATAACAGTCAGAATACATCAGGCATCAGCAATGATGAAATAGCAAAGAATGTTTTTGTAAGAGCTACGGTTGATAAGCAGAAGGCATACATGGGTGAACAGGTGACAGTAATCTATAAGCTATATACAAGGCTGAATATTGCTTCCCAGATGTCGATAAGCAAACTTCCACAATATCCTGGTTTCTGGGCCGAAGAACTTGAGACTCCTAATAATATTTCCTTCACAACTGAAACTTATGAAGGAAAGAAGTACAGGGTAGGAGTATTAAAGAAGGTAGCTCTTTTCCCGACTCAGACAGGAGAGTTAAGCGTCACTCCTTTTGAACTCGACGTGCCTGTACAGGTTCAGAAGAAAAGAAGGAGTAATAATGCATTTGATGATTTTTTTAATGATCCATTTTTTGGAATCGGCCAGACAATAGACTTCACCGCAAAATCAAACTCACTAAAAATAAATATACTGCCGCTGCCAGCCGACAATGTGCCCGATTCGTTCAAAGGGGCCGTAGGAAATTTTGCAATTGATTCACAAATCGATAAAGACCGTACCAAAACAAATGAACCAGTTACATTGAAAATTACAATCAGCGGTGCAGGAAATATCAGTCTGCTTGATATGCCTGAACTAAAACTCCCCGCTGGGTTCGAAAAATACGAACCTAAAGTGAATGAGGAGATCAACCGCGGCCAGAGAATTTCCGGCAGGAAAACGGCTGAATATCTGATAGTCCCACGTGATGCAGGTAAAAAAGAAATTCCCCCGGTTAAGTTTTCATACTTCGATATAAACAAAAAATCTTATACCACATTAAGTACTCCG
>DATFVA010000496.1:0-3683 GCA_035260565.1 Ignavibacteriaceae bacterium
ATGCCTGACAGTCAAGGCAATAATTCATTTCATATGAAAAAGTATCCGTAATTCGCATCTCACCTTTAGCTATTGCGTTTATTAGCCTTATTCTTCCGCGCGGAGATGACCTTTCCAATTGTGTAAGTGAATAAGTGGGACACGTTGCTAAGCATAATCCGCAATGAATACATTGTGCAAGAACATCATCATTTGGTAGTACATTTAAAAGTATATTATTATTTGGTAGGTCTTTCATTTCTCAATCAAAATTATTGGTGAGTTTGGAATATTACGTTTATTCAGGTCATCAACCCAGTTTTCCATTTCTTAACTATTTATGAATATAATTGTAAATACTTACTTATTTATATTATAAGGTTCTCTGATCTGGTCCCTTCGAAAAGGAAGTACTCCTTCGCAACGAGGACTAATTGAAAATATTTTTCCTGGATTCAAAATATTATTTTCATCAATCGAGCTTTTGATTCTTTTCATCATTTCCATGCCCGGAATTCCAGCAAGCTTTTCAAGAAAATGTTTTTTTGCTAAACCCGTGCCGTGCTCACCTGTAATAGTCCCCCCTAATTTAATTGCTTCATTAAATATAAAATCAAATGCCCGGTGAGCATTTTCTATTTCCGATTTATCTCTCTCATCAGTCAAACACGTCGGATGAAGATTGCCGTCGCCGGCATGTCCGAAATTTCCAAATGTTACATTAAACTTTTTACCTGCTTCTTCAACTTTTCCTATCATTACAGATAGCTCACTTCGAGGTACAGTTGCATCTTCCAATATAGTAGTGGGCTTCCTTCTGGCAAGGGCACTGAATGCGCTTCGTCTGGCAGTCTTTAGCAGCATTGCTTCCTCAGAATTTTCTGCTATTCGAATATAAGATGCTTGATGCTTTCTTAAAATATTTTTTACTGCTTCTGCATCTTCCCTGACTATACTACCTCTTCCATCTATCTCAATTAAAAGTACTGCTTCACTATTTCTTGGAAGGCCAATATGAGTATAGTCCTCGACACAGTTTATTGTTGTTTTATCTAAAAATTCCATAATACATGGTATTATTTTAAATGCTATAATTTCTGAAACTGCTTCTGTACTATCGGACAACATATCAAAGTAAGCCAGGATGGTAATTGTTTCACTCGGAATTGGAATAATTTTCAATAAAATTTTTGTAATTACTCCCAATGTACCTTCGCTCCCGACAATAAAATCTCTTAAGTTATATCCGGCAACATCCTTAACATTCTTTCCGCCTGTCTTAAGCAAATCTCCGTTTGGCAGTATCATTTCGGTACCGAGAACATAATTTTTAGTAACCCCATATTTCAAAGCACGTAATCCGCCAGCATTGTTTGCAACATTACCCCCAATTGTACATACGTTAATACTTCCCGGGTCAGGAGGATAAAATAAACCATGCTTTTCTACTTCATTTTGAAGTATCGCAGTTATAACTCCAGGCTGAACTGTTGCTGTAAGATTCCGATCATCTATTTCCAATATCTTATTCCAGCGAGTCATTACAACTACTACCGAATTTTCTACAGGAATTGAGCCTCCGCTTAAACCGGTACCAGAACCCCTAGGAACAATATTAAACTTAGATTCATTAGCTAGTTTAATTAAATTAGATATCTGTTCTTCGTCTTCAGGGAAAACCACTGCTTCAGGAAGCTGCTTAAGTATCGCGGTTGCATCGTAAGAATAACAAAGCTTGTTCTCGTAAGAATCGGAAAAATTCTTCTCCCCAACAATCCTTTTAATTTTTTCCTTTATAAAATTTTCCATGATTTTAACGTAAAAAAAATATTATCTTCATCCAATTTAAGAATATTTTTTATTTATGTCAGCATTTGTAATTACTTTTGATGTTTTAATCATTGCTGTCCAAAATAAATATGAAAGAGGGAAAAAGCATTATTTAGGAATCGTTTTGGACAGATTCATCTAGTTCTTAAAAACCATCCCTCCTTAAAATAAATTTTGTTGCCTGTTTTCCATAGAAAAATCCTCCGGCGGCTTAAAAGGATTATCCAGCCATTCTGCTAAAAGTATCTTTACAAACAGATTCATCCTCAAAAAGGCTATTAAATTTGACAGACTCCAATTATATTTCGAAATCTCTTTGAGGTATTTCATTAGCAGCAGAGTTATCAATGCTGTCCAAATCTGTATCCACATAGCATTTTCATTTGTCCCTAAAAAAGATTTGATTTTCAGGTGTTGCTTAAGCTCCTTAAAGAATGTTTCTACCTGCCAGCGCTGTTTATATAGCTCTGCTATTGTCGATGCTGTCCAAGAAAAATTGTTCGTTACTATCTCTACATCCGACTTCTCTGTTTCAGAATACACTACTACCCGCCTTAGGTACTCCGGATATAAATCCCTGGTGTCATCACCAGTCAATCTGATTTTCTCATCTTTAATTATATGTTGGTCTTTTTCCTCCGGTAAGGCAAATTCCTCTACTTGTTCATATTTAATTGCATCCTTTAATCTAATTACAAAAATTATCTTCTCTTTCATCCATCTATAGAGCATCTTGAAATCTATGTACCCACGGTCGGCAACGATTACCGAACCCGGCGGCATCAGCATATAATTTGCGTGTTTCACATCAGCTCTTTTTCCCTCAGTCATATACACATACTTCGGCATACATCCATCATAATCCAGAAGTGTATGAAGTTTTATGGCTCCTTTTTCTTTTTTATACTTAGCCCAATCGAATACTTTTATGCATACGCTGATTATTGTACTATCCAGCATAAATATCTTTCTTTTGATACCCTTGAACTTCTTCCTTTTGAAATGTCCTCTCTTTTGAAAGTCTTCATATAACAGATAAAATAGTTCTCTGAACATCTGCCAATCTCTGGTGGCGTTGATATATGACAACGATGATTTGCTTGGTGATTTCCTTTGTATTCCTAAATGATTCAGATTCCCTGATGTTGACAACAGTCCGTTTGTCGTTTCTCTTATCGACTGGCATTTGGCAAACTGACAGAATTGCATTGTTACCAAATGTGTCCAACTGTTTATCCCTTTGTTGTGTTTATCCGTTGAATATTCTTCTACTACTTTGTTAAAAATATTTCTGTCTATATGTTGTAATATCTGACTAAAAAGAGTTACATTTGCCATTGAATCCCTCCATATAGTTTGATTGTTTTTTTGTCAAATCAAATTTATCAACTTTATGTGAGGGATTCTTTGTTTTTTATTTCATCGTTTTGGACAGATATGAATTAAACATATTTTATCTAAATGGTTAACTTGACTTATATACATAAATTCTAATATGCTAATGATCAACTTGACTAAATTGTTTATCATTATTTATTCATTTTTCCTCCTTTTTTTTAGAGGTTCCCCATATCCTCAGATTATTTAAGAAGTTAAGATATATTGAACGATAAAATTCATCATTGAAGTTATGCTTCATTTAGTTTATTTTTTCATATATGATGTTTAAAATTATGGAAAAATTGATAAATAAAGATTTTGCAAAATTACGGGGTAAAACCTTCTGCCTTCAAATTGTCTTCTCAGCACTGCTTGCTTCCACTACAATTTCGTATGCACAGGTAAGTTCAATTAAACAGCTAAAAGATGAAATAAGGAACCTTAATTTACTTCAAACCAGCACAAAATCTTCTGACCCATGGTCAGTTGATCAT